>CACZQD010000124.1 GCA_902783215.1 uncultured Erysipelotrichaceae bacterium | reverse complement strand
TTCCATCCAATCCATATAATCACCTTCCAATTATATAATATCATAGTATTTATTATAAAACAACAAAATAATCTTATATTTACACTTTCTTTACACAATCTCACATATAAAAACATATAACAATTGTATTTAATATACAAAAGGTGATAAAATAAAACAAAGAGAAGAGAAAAAAAATATAGTAAATAGATAAGGAGAATTTGGAATCAGATTATGATATTTAGTATTTTAGCGTTTATAGCAGTATGTGTAAGCATTTGTATTAAAGATAGAAAAAAATCATTATGTGTCCAATCTTTAAATTGTTTTTTTGAATCTATATATGATTTCATTATCAAAGCTTATACAGGAGCTATACTTAGTATAATTAATTTAATAAGAACATTTATATTTATTGAAAAAAATAAAATTAATAAAACCTTATATTTAATAATATTATTTGCTTTTGAAACAATAATAATTATGAATTGTATATTTACGTGGAATGGATTAATATCATTGTTACCAACGATAGGATCTATGATAAGATCATATTGTCTATGGCAATCTGATATGAAGTTAGTAAGAATATCAGGCGTTACAACAGGTGTTTTATATGGATCATATTATGTTTATTATCATGGATGGTTTATGGTGGTAGGATTTACTATTTTATTTATTACGAGTATTTTTTCTTTAATTCAAAATGATATATAAAAATAATACAACAATAAAAAAATAATTTTATTAGTTAATTAGTTTAATATATTATTTTTATCTAAGAAGAAGGTGTATATTTGTTTCACATCATTTACAAATATACAAGAAATAAGAATAATCTTATTCTTTTTTGTTCATTATTTTATAGAATTGTGTTAATATATAATATAGGAGGAATGATAAAATGAATAAATTAGATGAATTATTAAAGTATCAAAAAGAGATTAGTGATTTACAGTGTATAGTTAATATTTTAAATTGGGAGTTAAGGGTTAATGCTCCTGAAAAGAGCAAAGAATATTATGTTGATTTACTTACTAAATATAGTAATAAGTTATTTGTATTACAAACTAATGATGAGTATGGTAAGTTATTGAATTGTGTTATTAATAGTGATGAGTATTTATCTTTAGAAGAAGCTGAACAAAGATATATTCAAAATCAATTAAGATATTATAATGAGAATAAAAATGTTCCTGAGGATTTTCATAATGAGTTTGTTAAGCAACAAAATATTACTAATATGAAGTGGGAAGAAGCTAAAGATAAAAATGATTATTCAATATATAAACCATATCTAGAGGATATGTTTAATATGGTTAAGAAGTATTATCGTTATATTGATAGTGAAACACCTAATTTATATGATGTAATGCTTAGTAGTTATCAACCTGGTATTAAGTCTTCTTTAATTGATAAATTATTTGGTGAAATGAAGGAATCTTTATTAAAAATTATTCCTAAAGAAGTAGTTGATGTACCTAAATATGAAAGAGATTATAGTGTGAGTGAATTAAAAAAAGGAGCTAATTTTTTACTTGATTATATTGGATTTGATATGGATAGGGGTTCTTTAGGTAATTATCCACATGGCTTTATGGAGAAAATGTCAAGGGATGATGAACGTATTGCTTTTGATAAAGATAATAATATTTTTACTTTTGTTTCAACTATTATTCATGAAGGTGGACATGGTATTTTTGAACAGAATATAGATCCAAAACTATCACGTTATGAAAATATTTCTATTCCATATATTTTTGATGTTCATGAGAGTCAATCTAGATTTTTTGAAAATATTTTAGGTCGTAATAAAAATTTCTGGATTCCAATTTATGATGAGTTTAGTAAGTTAATGCATATAGATTTGAGTTTAGATGAGTTTGTTAAAGGTCTTAATACAGCTACTCCTAGTTTAATTAGAACAAGAGCTGATGAGTTAACTTATCCTATGCACATTATTTTAAGATATGAAATTGAAAGAGATTTATTTAATGGTAAGATTAGTTTTGGGGACCTTCCTAATATTTGGAATCAAAAAATGAAAGAGTATTTAAATATGGATGTCGAAAAAGATAGTGATGGTCTAATGCAAGATATGCATTGGTCAGATGGTAGTTTTGGATATTTTCCATCTTATTTATTAGGTACTATATATGATGGTATGTATATTGATGCGATTGAAAAAAATTTAGGGAGTATCGATGAATTATTAAGAAATGGTAAAATCAAAGATATTACGAAGTTTTTAAATAATCATATTCATAAGTTTGGTGGAGCTTATAATGCTATTGAAGTTATTAAAAGAGTATGTGGTAAAGAAATAAGTACTGAACCAATTATTAGATATTTTGAGAATAAATATGGGAAGTAGTGTTTGTTATGGAAGAAGTTATTATTAAAGTAAGTGATATAGATATTTTATTTAATTGTTTTGATGAAGAAGATATATCAGATGAATTAGCTAATTATATTGAAAATAGGTGTTCCCGAGTATTAAAAAAAGAAATGATTATTAAAATTATTACAGATAATAAATTAGATGATGATCAAAAAGATAAAATCGTTAATGCCATTCGTACTCATTATGGTTTAGAAACAAAATATACAATGATAGATAATCATCGCACTAATTATACTAACTTAATACTTCTTATTATTGGTGTTTTAATTATTGTTATTGAAAATATTATTCAAGTATTTGATACATTATTAAATATTATTGATATTATCGGATGCTTTATTATTTGGGAAAGCGCTTATAATTTACTTTTTACAGATAGTGAAATGGATCGTAAAATAGATCGAGCTAAAAAAATAATTAATAGTAAAATAGTTTTTGAAGTAAAAAAATATTAAAAGATCTTTTATATATTACATACAATTGTTATAATATATATGAAAGGAGTATGTTATGAAAAAGTTTATATTATTATTTGCTGTGCTAGTTTGTTCGATTTTATTAGTTGGATGTGGTTCTAACTATAGAAAACAAATGGCAGGAAAATATACATTATTAGAAATGAAAAGTGGTAAAAGTACTGTTACTGCTAAACAATTAAAAAAACTAGGTATTGAAGCAAGTTTAGAATTAAAAGATGATGGAACAGCTACTTTAAAGATGGGTAGTGATACAACAAAATTAACATATGATAAAAAGTACTTTACTGAAAAAAGTAAATCTAAAGGTAAAACAAAATATACTTTTAAGAAAAATAATATTACTTTATCAGATGATGATACATCAATGACATTTGAAAAGAAATAGACTTAGGTCTATTTTTTGTTTAAAAAATTGTAAACAAAGTGTCAAGTAAGCTCAATTTATGTTTAATAAATTTAAATGTATGCTATAATGAAACTAGAAGGAGAGTGAATTATGAGCAAATTAAGAATTGTTCAATATGGTTGTGGAAAAATGAGTGAGTACACAATGCGTTATGTTTTTGAAAATGGTTGGGAAATAGTAGGAGCTATTGATATCAACCCAGATATTATTGGAAAGGATATTAGTGCAGTTATGGGTGGTGATAGTAAAGGTGTTACTATTCATTCTACTAAAGATGCTGAAGAAGTAATTAAAAGTTGTAATCCTGATGCAGTTATTGTTACTACTATGAGTTTACTTGAGGATTTAAGAGAGCCATTACTATTATGTGCTAAATTAGGAGTAAATGCTATTACTACTTGTGAAGAAGCATTCTATCCTATGAATTCTAATCCTAATTTAACTAAAGAAATAGATGTACTTGCAAAAGAAAATAATTGTACAATAACTGGTAGTGGATATCAAGATGCTTACTGGGGAAATTTAATTTCAACTATAGCAGGATCTACTCAAACAATTACTAAGATTAAAGGAAGTACTTCATATAATGTTGAAGATTATGGTATTGCTTTAGCAAAAGCTCATGGAGCAGGATATACTAAAGAAGAATTTGATAAAGAAATAGCTAGTATTGATCGTATTAGTGATGAAGAACGTCAAGCTATTATTGAAAGTGGTAAATACTTACCAAGCTATATGTGGAATGTTAATGGATGGTTATGTGATAAATTAGGTTTAACTGTTAAACACCAATCACAAGAATGTATTCCTACATTTTATGAAGGCGATATTGAATCATCTACTTTAGGTATGACAGTTAAAGCAGGTGTATGTACTGGAATGCGTGCAGTTGTAACAACTGAAACAGAAGAAGGTGTTGTTTTAGAAACTGAGTGTATTGGAAAAGTATATTCCAAAGATGATTATGATTGCAATGACTGGGAAGTAATTGGTGAACCAAATACTCACTTAGTTATTGAAAGACCGGCGACAGTAGAACTTACTTGTGCGACAATTGTTAATCGTATTCCAGATGTTATAGCAGCTACTAGTGGATTTGTTCCAACATCACAAATGGGTGAACTACACAAATATCAAAGATAGAAGTGTTTAATCACTTCTTTTTTTGTCAAATAAATGTCAAATTTAAATAATAATAAAGAATTTTAAACATGATATCATTTTAAAATGTTATAATTATATTAAAGGAGTGATCATATGCATTATGAACTGTTAGCCAATTATTATGATTTAAGTATTGAAACTAAACAATACTTAGAAAAAGCTATGGATATTTTTAATACAATTGAAGATAAAGAAATAAAAAAAGAAGTAGAAATATTACCAGGATTACGTGAAATTATTGAGTTAGATAAAGTAGATAAAAAATGCATGTCTTTATTCTTAGCTGCTTTTTTAGTTGAGGGTATTTTAAGAGATCTTATTTTAAAAAGTGAACATATAAAACTATCTTCTTTTTATGATTTTTTAGATTTGGAAAAAGAATCTGACAGTGATAATCCTAAATTAGTCAAACCAGATAGTCAATACATAAATTTATATAATAATTGGTTTAGAGAACCATTAATCTACTTAAATGACTGTAAAAAAAAAGGATTTTGATATATATGAAATTACTCCGGAAACATTGTATACGCTATTAAATATACCTTATTTACAACAATTATCAATTCTATATCAATTTGGTAAATATCAAAATTCTAAATTTGATAAATATCCTAGTTTTCAATTTGTCTTAGATGATTGTATAGAAAATGGTCTCATGAAGAGAAAAGCAAAAAAATTTCAAAGATCTAATTCTTTACTTGATAAACAAAATAATAATATAAACAAACCATTATCCTCACTATTTAAAAACCTTGATATAGATTATATAGTAGATGAAAAGCCAGAAGAACAATTACAATTAGATGAAGATAAAATATGGGGGATTTTAGACGGCGTTCAAAAGAAATTTATTGGTCAAGAAAAAGTTGCTGAACAATTGTTTTATAATATTATTAATAATCAAGAGTTAGCTAAACAAGATCATATTAATGATGGGGAAAGATCAATTATTTTTCTTGATGGCCCAACAGGAACAGGTAAGACTGCTATTACAAGAGAAATAACTGAACAGTTAGACATTCCTTTTACATCTACATCTGTTATTAATTATTCATCAACAGGTTATGTTGGTGGAGATATTACGGATACATTGAAAAAACTATACGAAAGAGCTAATGGTAATTTAGAAAAAGCTCAAAGAGGTATCATTGTATTTGATGAATTTGATAAATTAGCTTCAGATAGTAATCGAGGTTTAGTTATGAAAACAGCTGTTCAACAACAATTACTAGATTTTATGGGCGGCGGTAAATATGAAATAAATGTTGGACCAAATTTTTTATATTCTAAAAAAATAACATTTGATACTTCGAAATTAACTTTTATTTGTTTGGGTGCTTTATCAAATTTAAGACAAGATAAACAACACGTTGATAATGCTGTTGGTTTTGGACAGGCATTAGGTGATAATATAATGGAGTATAGTATTACGCCACAAGATTTAGTTGATTTAGGATTAGAAAGAGAATTAGTAGGAAGATTTAATACTTATCTACACACTGAGGAATATTCTAAAGATGATTTATTTAGAATATTAAAAGAATCATCTATTAGTCCATTAATATCTTTAAAAAAATTAGTTGAATCAAAAGGAAAACAATTAGTTATTACTGATGATGTTTATGTAGAAATTGCTAGGTGTGCTTATGAATTAAATACAGGTGCACGTAGTTTACAGACAGTAATGAACAGTATTCGAACCACTATTTTAAAAGAACTTTATCGTGGAGAAAATAAAGAAATAGTTATTACTGCTCAATTAGTTGAACAAATTAATAATAATACTACAACTAGAAAGGTGCGTAAATAATATGAATTATGATTATAATGGTAATTTAAAAGAAGAAGATCGTATTAATGTAGTTGCATCAGATATTATTATTAGATATCCTCAAATAAGATTAGAAGAAGCAAGGGAAATTGCATCATTAGAAGGAGCGATATCAGAAGAAAAAAATAGTGATATGGAATTTAATCGTTTGTATAATATACTTTTAGTAATTCAAAAAGATATTAAAAGACTCACACCTATCTATTCTGATTTAGTTAGTTTTATACATAATCATATGAATAATGATAAAATTGTATATTATTGTAGTGTGGTTGGACAAATTGCTAAGTATTTAAAAAAAGAAAGAGATTTTCCATATTTAACAGAATTTGAAGTTTAAGTAATTATATATAAAAAAGGAGATTTTTCTTCTTTTTTTTGACAATCTTTTCATAATAATTTTATTGACATATATAACTTTCATTGATACAATTAAAGTGATAGAAAAGAGGTATTATATGAGTATATATGATTATAGTGTGAAAAAAAGAGATGGAAGTGATTTTTCATTATCAAATTTAAAAGGTAAAGTAATGATTATAGTAAATACAGCTACAGGGTGTGGTTTCACACCACAATATGAAGGATTAGAACAACTCTATCAAAAATATCACGATAGTGGTTTAGAAATATTAGATTTTCCCTGTAATCAGTTTGGTCATCAAGCTCCTGGAACTAATGACGAAATTCATGAATTTTGCCAATCTAAATATCAGACTAGTTTTGATCAATTTGCTAAATTAGAAGTTAATGGTGATAAAGAAGATAGTTTATATACGTACTTAAAAGAACAACAACCTAATGAAGAAGTTAAAGGCCTTAAAAACAAAATGGCTATGAAGGCAATTAAAAAAATAGCTAAAAATGATTTTAAAGGCAATGACATTCATTGGAATTTTACTAAATTTTTGGTGGATAAAGAAGGAAATGTTATCAAACGTTATGATCCAACATTTGATCCTAAAAATATGGAACAAGATATAGAAGGAATTATTTAATATGTATGATATTATTGTAATTGGTGCGGGGCCCGCAGGGCTTACAGCTGCTATTTATGCTAGACGTGCCTCAAAAAAAGTATTAGTATTAGAAGCTAAAACTTATGGTGGTCAAATTGTTAATACTTTAGATATTGAAAATTATCCTGTAGAACGACATATATCAGGTTTTGATTTTGCTACTAAACTTTATAATCAAGCAAAAGATTTAGGAGCAGAAATTGTCTTTGAAAAAGTTATTGATATTAAAAATAATGATGAATTTAAAGAAGTAATTACTAATAAACAGACCTATAAAGCAAAAACAATTATTTTAGCTACTGGTGCGGATAATCGTAAACTAGGTATTGATAATGAAGATAAATTATTAGGTAAAGGTATATCTTACTGCGCTACTTGTGATGGAGCTTTTTATAAAAATAAAATTGTAGCTGTTGTAGGTGGTGGGAATACTGCTTTAGAAGAAGCTCTTTATTTAAGTGATATTGCTTCAACCGTTTACTTAATTCATAGAAGAGATGAATTTAGAGGATCAGATAGAACAGTTAAAGATTTAAAGAAAAAAAATAATATTGAATTTATTTATAATAGTAATGTAACTAAATTGAATGCAAATGAAACATTAGAAAGTATTGAAGTTACTAATAAAGTTGGACAAACTAATAATTTAGAAATAGATGGTTTATTTATAGCTGTTGGACGTATACCTGAAAATCAAAATTTTGCAAAAATCATTGAATTAGATGAACATGGATATGTTAAAGCTGGGGAAGATTGTCATACTAATATTCCGGGTATATTTGTTGCTGGTGATAACCGTATTAAAAGTTTAAGACAACTAGTTACAGCAACATCAGATGGAGCAGTTGCGGCAACTGAAGCTGTCAAGTATATTAGAGAAAGTGAGAAATGAAATGTTTAATTTAAAAGATAAAGTAACTGTTATTACAGGAGCAAGTTCTGGATTAGGAAAACAGATGGCTTATGCCTTTGCTAAACAAGGAAGTAACATCGTTATTATGGCTCGGAGAATGGAACGTTTAGAAGAGTTAAAAAAAGAATTAGATAATGAAAATATTGAAGTATTACCTATAAAATGCGATGTAACTAATACTGATGATATCAATAAATCTGCATCATTAGTTGAAGAAAAATTCGGTAAAGTAGATATTTTAGTAAATTGTGCGGGAGCATCCAAAGATAAAGGTGTCTTAGATATGGAAGATAGTGAATGGCAATTTACTATAGATACAGATTTGACAAGTGTATTTAAGATGACTAGAGCATTTGCTAGTATTATGAAAAAGAATAATTATGGAAGAATCATTAATATTGCATCGATGTATGGTTTAGTAGGTAACAGTGAAATACCTACTATTGCTTATCATTCATCCAAAGGTGGTGTGGTAAACTTTACAAGAGCTGCAGCTGCTGAATTAGCGCCCCACAACATTACCGTTAATGCTATCTGTCCAGGCTATTTTTATACAGAATTAACTACTCAAGTTTTAGATACACAAAAGTTTCAGGAATTTGCTGAAAATCATGTACCAATGAAACGTTATGGAAAATCTGGCGAATTAAATGCTGGAGCAATATTCTTAGCTAGTGATGAAGCCAGTTATGTAACAGGTGTTATACTACCTATTGATGGGGGATATACTTGTGTATAAGGATGATGAATAATCATTCTTTTATATTGTAAAAATTAATTATTATTGATACAATAATAATATAAGGAGTAGATATGAAAGTATTAAAAAACGAATTAAAAAATGAATTAAATTTAAGAACACAACAAGATTTTCCAGTAAAAGGAGTAAATTTCATCGATGTTGTACCACTTTTTATACAAAAAGACACCTTAAAGGAAATAATTGATAAATTTATATTAGAATTAAAAGAGAAAGATATTGATTATATAGTCGCACCAGAATCTCGTGGATTTTTACTTGGTGTTTCTATAGCATCAAATCTTGATATTGGATTTGTTCCAGTTAGAAAAAAGGATAAATTACCACCAACAACCGTAGAAGAGCAATTTTCATATGAAAAAGAATATGGAATTGATAGTTTAGAGTTACCTAAGTTAGTTAATGATGATTATCGCAATAAAAAATTTTATATCGTTGACGATATATATGCTACAGGTAATACTATAACAAGTATTAAAAAAGCTATTGAAGCATTAGGTGGTACCGTAATAGGTGAAGGAGTAATATTAAATATTGTCGAGTTAAATGATAATAAAGAATTATTCTCTTTGATTGATGTAAATGAATAGGAGTAGTATTATGAATGATGAAAAAATGGAACAAGCAAAAAAATATTTTGATAAATATGATTCTTTAGAGGAATTTAAAACTAAGTTTCTTGATATACAAAAACCGGCCAATGAGCAAGCTATTATTCAATTCTTTGAAGCTGCTAAATCTAATTTAGATGCATGGGAAATGTATAAATTTCAAGGCTCTAGTGATTCTTTGAGATTAGATAAAATATTAAAAGATAATGATATAAAACAAATTGTATCTAAAATAAGTGAGTATGATTTAACCAAATATAAAAGAGTAATGATTTCTTTAGATAATAAAAGCTATGAAGACTTAGACCAATTAAAAAAATTTGATATTGATATTATTATTAAAGTTAAAGGTGATAAAGGTTTATGTACATTAGATGAATTTATCAATATGCGTAATTTTTTTGATTATTTTAAGCACCAATATTCAAGTTTTAATTTATCCGAATTAGAAAAAATTACTATTGCTTATGATTATGTTAAATTCTTTGCTTATAATGAAGAGTTAAATGATAGGTTAGCTGATTCTAGATCAATTGCTAGAGTAATAAAAGATGGTTATATTGTTTGCGAAGGATACTGTAGAATATTTAGTCAATTACTTAAAGAATTTGATATTAATTCATATTTAATGTTTATTGGATCTAAAACAAAAGGTCATGTGAGAAGTTTAATTAATATCAACGATCCAAAATATAACGTAAAAGGTCCATTTATATTTGATCCTACTTGGGATTCTAGTATGAATATGGCATTATTAAGACATAGTGATGGAACGCAAAGTTATGAAATAGAATCAAAACAAAATAAAAGTGATAAAATATTACAAAAATTTAATAGTGATATAAGGTACTTATTTTATTTAATTCCTTTTCATGAAAACATTAAATATTTTAAAAAAGCTAACGTTGAAAAAATAGAAGAATATGATAGCGGTAGAAAAATTGAAATAAATGATTCATTAAAGAATACTTTATATTTTGATGATAAATATCCTAAAGATACACAAGTTTTAGATGTATTACCAGATGTATTAAGAAAAACAAAAAAGATAGAAGGATATAGTGATGAAGTTATTGAATTCTTTATTGAAAATGTTATCGAATTAATTAAAGAAAAAAGATATATAATTGATGATAATAAGATAAAGTAGGTGTATTATGACATTAGAAGTTGGAACAGTAAAACTAGAAGAATATACATCTAAATGGAATGAAATGTATAAAGAAGAAAAGCATAATTTAAAAAGATTATTTGGTAAGTATGCTTTATCTATTGAACATATTGGCTCAACATCAATAGTAGGATTAAAAGCAAAACCAATTGTTGATATAGGAATTGGTGTAGAAAAGCTACAGGATTTTGAATTAATAAAAGATAAGTTTACAGCTTATCCATATTCTTATAAATTGGATTATGATAATGATGAAGTTTTAATTAGAAAACATGATAATGATTTTGTTACACATTTGATTCATGTCATGCGAATAGATGGTGAACGATATAAAAATACTATTTTATTTCGTAATTATTTAAATAATCATTCAGATGTATTAAAAGATTATCAAAACTTAAAAGAACAATTAGCTAAGAAATATGCCAATGAGCGTAAAAAATATACTGCTTCTAAAAATGACTTTATTCAGCAAGTTTTAAAAAAAGCAAAAGATGAAACAATATAATTGGTCGAATAACAGTAGAATTTGTTAAAAAATAATCAGAAATATTATAAATTTGTTATAATTATAATAGGAGATGAGATTATGGCACAACTTTATTTTCGATATGGTGCAATGAATAGTGGTAAAAGTATTGCTATTATGCAAGTCGCACATAATTATGAAGAAAATGATAAAAAGGTTATAGTTATAAAATCTATGATTGATACGAAAGATGAAGATCATATTTCTTCTAGAATTGGCTTAAAAAGAAAAGTAGATATCTTAGTTGGAAAAGATGAATCATTTGTTAAATATTATAAAAATTGGAAGAAAGATAATCTTTTTTGTATTCTAATTGATGAAGCACAGTTTTTAACAGAGTCTCAAGTAGATGAACTTTTTTATGTAAGTAAAATATTAGATATACCAGTTGTATGTTATGGATTAAAAACAGATTCAAAGAGTTATTTGTTTGAGGGAAGTAAACGACTTCTTGAATTATCAGATAAAATAGAAGAAATTCCAAATATATGTAATTGTGGTAAAAAAGCTCGTTTTAATGCTCGATATTTTAATGGTAAATTTACTCTTAATGGAAATCAAGTTGCGATAGATGGAAGTGATCAATCAATTCAATATAAACCATTATGTGGCAAATGCTTCTTACTGGAAAAACAAAAAACAAAGGAGTGATACCTTGGCATCATCAATGATACATATTGCTTTAGCGTACGAATTAAACAAAAAACTAAAAAGGGAAGAATCATCACTTTTTATAGGGACAATTGCACCAGATATAGCTAAATTAATTAATCAAGATAAAATAAAGAGTCATTTTGCAGATAAAGATCAAAATATTCCCAATTTAGAAAAGTTTTTAAACAAATATCAAAAAAACTTAAATGATGATTTTGTTTTAGGATATTATATTCATCTATATGTTGATTATTTATGGTTTAAATACTTTATTCCCGAAATTGATAATCATCAAATGATTAAAACGTTAGATGGAAAAATAATAGAATATGATGAAGAATTATTATGGAAATACATATATAATGATTATACTGATTTAAATATTAAGTTAATTGATTATTATGATTTAGATTTAAAAATATTTTATAATGATTTACCAAACTTAGAACCAATAATAGAAGAGATACCTATAAGTAAATTATCAGTTGTAGTTGATCAAATGGGATTAATAGTAAAGAATTCTAATTTACATAAAGATTATATAATAGATATCACACAAATTAATCAGTTTATTAAAATCAGTATGGAAATAATATATTCTAATTTAATAGAACTAGGAGTAGTATAGTTATGAAAAATAAGATTATAAATTTTGTATTAGATAATTATTTAATATTTTGTATTTATTCCTTTATAGGATGGATATATGAAGTAAATTGGTTTTTAATAGTAAGGCATAAGTTTGTAAATAGAGGAGTATTGTTTGGCCCAATTCTACCAGTGTATGGTTTTGGTATTTTAATTTTACTACTTCTATTAAAAAAATTTATGAAACAAAAACATTATTTAACTAATAAATTTTACTTAATTATTTCCACATCTACACTAGTTACTTTTATCTTTACAACTATCGTTGAATACACCACACCAAAAATATACTTAGTTAGTGATTATTTAAATACTTATGGAGTAAGATTAATTCTTTTAAATATTATTGCTATTATACTAGCTTATGCATTTTTAAATAATAAAAAAATAGATACAACTATTATTTTAACATTTTTAAGTATTTGGATTATTACAACTCTTATAGAATATAGTGCTCATTACTTAACATATACTTATTCTCATCAAATGCTTTGGGATTATTCAAAAGATTTTTTAAATATCAATAGTCGAGTTAATTGGGATGCTAGTCGTAACTTTGCTATTGGTGGTACTATACTTTTATACTTGGTTCAACCTTTAATTGATAAGTTGTTATCTAAATTAGAATTAAAAAACAAAGCAATTATTGCTTTAATTATTTTTATACCGATGATTATTGATGTAATTATTAATGTACTATAAAACAGTTAGCTAAGCAGCTAACTGTTTCTTTAATACTTCTAAATTTTCATTCATTAGACTAATATAGTCATAATTCTCTCTTTGTTCATCAGTTAAATTAGAAATGGTATGAAGTTGTATTTTTTGAATAGTATAATTATTAATATCATCATCTAAAGTACCGATATCTGGCACAAAGATATATTTTACATATCCAGTATTAATTAGTTTTCTAAACTCAATTAAATTATCTTCATATGCTTCATTATCTTTATCTAAAGATATAACCTTTAGTCCATAATTATTTAAAAATAGGAACATATCATCACTAACAACAATTGTTTTATTATTATAGTTATTTAATTCTTCTCGATAATCAGACTCTAAATTAGTTAATTCATATTTTAAATTATTATATTTTTCTTCAATCTCCTTTATTAAAACAGGGTTATCTTTGATATATTCGTTGAATCCTTTTTTGATATTATTAGCTAAACTCAATAAATTTGAAGGATCTAGCCATAACTCTTCAACAGCATATTCATATGTAATATCAGAAGTAACATCAATAATCTTTAAATCTTTGTTATAATTAAGCATTGCTTTAACATATTCTTTTTCATTAGATAAACTATTAAAAATATATAAATCATTATCATCATATTGCTGTATCAATGTATCAGATAGTTTATATTCATTAATATTCACACCATTTGGATAAATACTTTTAATATTACTATGATCACCATAGAGTCTTTTTGTAATATATTCTATTGGATAATTAGTAGTATAAATAGTTATATCTTCCATTGATTGATTTTTCACACATCCTGTTATAATTAAAATGAGTGGTACAACTAACAATTTAATTATTTTTTTCATTTTTAATCTCCCTTTCGACGGGGTCATAACCACTAGTTCCTAGTGGATTACACCGTATTATTCTTTTGAAAGTCATCAAAGAACCCTTAATACTGCCATATTTTTCAATAGCTTCAATACCATAGTTAGAACAAGTTGGTATATGCCTACACATACTATGCCATGGACCAGGTATAATTTGATAAAACTTGATTAAGCAAATCAAAACTCTTTTCATATTTTAATTATACACTAAAACAAAAAAAAGTAAAACAAATTTACTTCATTTTAAGCTTACTTGACATATCTTTTACACTTAAATAATTAGTAATACAATTATTAATAACTCAAGTATTAAATATATCGATGAAGCAGCGCCATATTTCACACCGTTATATGAAAAACAATCTTTTTACTATAAAAGTGATTTACAAGATATAGTTGATAATGTATGCAGTAAAAATGAATATGTTACTTCTAACGGAAAAGTAAAAGTTGTGTTTAAATAGTTTTTATTAATAAATTAGTGTGTTATTTTTATTCACACTTTTTTTGTTAATAAAAATACATAGACTTTATTAAAAAAATTTAGTATAATAACACTGGTGGTTGAAATGGAAATATTAACATATTTAAAAATACCATACAAAAATATAGGTATTTATGAAGTAGCATTTACTCATACATCATATGCTAATGAAAATGGTGTAGAAAGTTATGAACGATTAGAATATCTTGGAGATGCTATTTTAGAACTTATTATGAGTGAATATTTATATAAAAATACTAATTATGAAGAAGGTAAGATGACTAAATTACGTAGTCGTTATGTTTGTGAAAGTGCTTTATATGAATATTCAATTAGATTAGGTTTAAATAATTATATTAAGTTAGGTAAAGGACAGTTAGAACAAGATGGTAAACATAATAAAGCAATTGTTGCTGATATCTTTGAATCATTTATTGGAGCAATGTATTTAGATATTGGTTTAGATATTGTTAAAAAGTTTATGTATGATTATGTTATACCAATAATAGAAAGTAATGAATTAGATTTATTTAATGATTATAAATCTAAATTACAAGAGGTAGTTCAAACAAATAAAAAAAGTCTAGAGTATGTCTTAACTAAAGAGGAAGGACCAGCTCATAACAAAACATTTTCTTTTGATGTGATTATTGATAATATTGTTTATGGAAGTGGTACTGCTCATAGTAAAAAAGAAGCTGAACAATTAGCTGCTAAAGATGCTTTAGAAAAATGTGTGGAAGGAGATAATTAATATGGGAAGAGCTTATGAAGTTAGAAAAGCAAGTATTCAAAAAACAGGAGCAGCAAAAGGTAAATTATATTCAATGTATGCTAAAGAAATATATCAGGCTGCTAAAAATGGAGGAACTAGTTTAGAAGCTAATGCATCACTAAAAAGATTAGTAGAAAAAGCAAAAAAAGAACAAGTTCCAAGTGACATTATAAAACGTGCAATTGATAAAGTAAACAGTGGTGCAGATGAATCTTACGAAAGTACTAGATATGAAATATTTGGACCTGCTGGTTCAACCGTTTTAGCTGATTGCTTAACAGATAATGTAAACAGAACAGTAAGTGATATTCGTGCAGTAATTAATAAAACACATACTAAATTAGGTGCTATGAATAGTGTTAGTTATATGTATGATAATATCTGTGTAGTTGGTTTTAAAGGTTTAAATGAGGAAGAAGCAATGGATGCTTTAATTGAAGCTGACTTAGATGTTTTAGATATTGAAATGAATGATGATGAAGTTTTAATAACAGGTGAACCTAATGATTTGTTTGCTATTAAAGAAGCAATATCACAAAAATTACCAAATGTTTCATTTGATGTTGATGAATTAACTACTGTTGCTCAAGCTAAAATATCATTATCTGGTGAAGATTTAGAAACGTTTAATAAACTAATTACAATGTTAGAAAGTGTTGATGATGTTCAAAACATCTATCATAATGTTGAACTATAATTAACACACTTTTATTTCAGGGAGGATAATATTTATGGAAAAAAATAATACCAAGATGGATTTATTTATTATCGATGCTGATAATTTAGTTGGAAACATGTGCTTTCTTGATGAAGAAACAAGTAAGTTGGAAATTTTGAAGGGAACAAAAGGTTTTATTGAAGATTTATATAATAAAATAGAAGAATATAGAAATATTAGAAAGTTAGATGATATTACTATAATGGTTACTACTTCAAAAGGACTTCAGCAATACGTATTTTATCAACACTTATTAAATAAATTAAATCAGAATTTAAATATTAAATTTGTATATGGTTGCTGTAGAGATTATAATATTTCAAATACTACGGTTCTAGCAACACCTAATGAAAACGTTTATACAAAATATTTAACAGGAAAAATAGACATAACTAGATATTTAGAGTTGTTGTATTATGATCATGGATTAGATAATATCATATATATCAGTTCTAATAGTGGATGTTTTTATGATGAAGACAAGTTATCAATTCAAATAGCAGTGTTTGATCATAAAGAAAATTTTTCATATAATAATTCATATAAAATTGAGTTGAAAGATAGTACTATAGTTAAAGATGCAATTCCATATAATAGAAATTTAGTTTTAAAACAAATAAATAAATTAAATAAACATTTTAAAGATGGTAATAAATATTTAAAGAATATAGAAAGAGATTATCGTAATTGTAATATTATATATAGGTATAGTAATAATGTGAATTTTTATGAAGATGATGAATTGGTAACATCTGTAAATCCATTTAAGATAAAAAAGAAAGAAATGAGTAAATAGTTGAATTGTAAACTTAATTGTTTACTTTTTTTTTGAGCTTATGTTATAATTATAATGTAAGGGAGGTTATGATGAGTAAGAATATAGATGATATGTTATATAGTCTTATAAATTCTGATTATGAAAAATGGAAAACGAGATTTAATTTCCATATTAGAGGCACTTATAATTCATATTATAGTTTTGATAATAAGATTAAACAAATGTATTTAATAGCATTAATTCTAAGTTTTGACAAATGTGATAATAAAAACTATTTTGTTGAATTGTTGTTATCGAGTATAACTGAATTAGATAGTTTAATAGAAATAGAAAAACAAAAAATAGATAATAAAAATGATTATTTTTTTGAAGATTGGAAAAATGACTTAATTAAAATATGTGACAAAATAATTGATAATGAAAATGATGTTCATAAAAAGGCTAATTATATGGTATTAAAAGATAGCTTATCGAAAAAAGGTATAAAGGAGTTAAAAACTATTTTTAAAGGCCCATTATATAATCCTTTTGAGGATAAAAAGGATATATTAAATAAAATGTCTAAAAATACTTATAATGAAGATATATTTAATAATGAGTTAAATAAATTAAATTTTAAAGAAATAGATATTCCTTTAGATATGCAAATATCAGTTATAAAAAGAGAAATAAATAAAGCAGAAGTAATAGTAAATAAAAGAAAAAAATTTGATGATAATTCATTATACTTTGAAGATATTAAAAATTATTTAAAAGATAAACTTACATTCTCTTCTTTTGATAATCATAAAAAACTAATAGAATATTTATATAAAGTTGCGGTTATTTTGAAGTATAAAGTGAATGATCCAATACTAAGTAATCAGTTTATTTATTATTTATATCAGTATGAGTTAAGTTATAATAAGTTATTATCTAACGAATGGGTTGATCCTTTAGAATTCAAAGCTTGGAAAAATAATTTATCACATAATTCATATTATAAAAAATTGGAAGATAAATATCCAGAAATGTCTAGAAATATTAGTCGTAGATTAAATGATAGATATGAACATATTATTAGACAATTAGTTAATATTAAACAATTTGATTCTATTGATATAACTCATAATGAAGATATATTATTATCTAGTGAACAGATTGATAAATTATATTATAAAGTCAAGATTTATCGGATGCATGCTTTTATAGATAGTAATAATATAACTGTTGAACAATTAAATGATTATCCAGATATCATTAATCCAATATATAGCATTGATAAATTTGATGATAATATGGTATTAGAATTAGAAGTTTATTCTTTAATAGAAAAAACAATTGATAGATTTAAAGTAAAAAAAGTTAAAACGAAAGAAAGGTGATAATGTGATTGCGCTTATTACAGGAGCATCTTCTGGTTTGGGTAGAGAATTTGCCTATATTTTAAGTGAAATGGGATATGATTTAATATTAGTAGCTAGGAGAAAAACAAGATTAGAAACTTTAAAAAAAGATTTAAAGACTAATGTAGATATTATTACTATGGATTTAGCTTCTACTTTTAATTGTGTAAAATTACACAATCAAATAAAAAAAGAAAATATAGATATTGTTATTAATAATGCTGGATTTGGTATGGTTGGTAATTTTACTAAAACTAAATTAGAGCGTGAAATGGATATGATTGATTTAAATATCAAAGCGCTTCATACATTAACTAAATTATTTTTAGCAGATATGAAAAAGAATAATAAAGGATATCTTTTGAATGTTGCCTCTTCAGCAGCGTTTATGCCTGGACCTTTAATGGCTACTTACTATGCTACTAAATCTTATGTCTATAATTTGACTATGGCTATTTCTGAAGAATTAAGACATGATAAAAGTAATGTTTATATAGGATGCTTATGTCCAGGACCTGTTAATACGGAGTTTAATAAAGTAGCTAAGGTAGAATTTAGTGTGAAAGCATTAGAAAGTGATTATGTTGCTAAATATGCTATTAAAAAGATGTTTAAAAAGAAGAAAGTAATTATTCCAGGTTTAAATATTAAATTAGCTCATATAGGATCTAAAATAATTCCATTGAGGTTTTTGTTACCTAGTGTATATAAAATTCAAAAAGAAAAATTAAAATGAATAGTTTTTCTTTTTTTGTTCATATTATAAGTGGTGATAAAATGGATGAAAATATTGAAATGTTAGAATATATTAGTAAAGATTGTGATATGGGTATTAAATCATTAACTACTTTAATTAGAACTATCAATGATAAAGATAATAAAATAACCAAAGTAGTAGAAGGTATATTAAAAGGTTATGAAAATTATTTAAAAGAAAGTAAAAAAATAATTAAAAAACACAAATATGAAATAAAAGATAATAGTAAATTTGCTGAAATATCTTCTTGGATAGGAATAAAAATAGATTTATTAAAAGATAATAGTGACGCTAGTGTAGCTGATATGTTAACTAAAGGCTTAACTATGGGAGTTTTAAATATGGAAAAAAACATTAAAAATTACAAAGAAGATATTGATAGTAAGATTATGAAACTAGCTAAAGAGTTTTTAAAATTCCAACAAGAAAGTATTGAATTTTTAAAGAAATATTTATAAAATACTGTTTGAATAATATGTCAAACAGTATTTTTTAGTCTATAACCCGTAGATAAATATTATGATTACCTTTTTCTTTAGAGTATATAATAAAGTGAAAGGTGATAGTATGAAAAAGATAAGAATATTTTTTAAAGGATTAGGTTATAATAATCATTATCAAGCAGACGTGTTTATATATGATAATACAAATCTAATTTTTGAAAGTAAAACTTATAATGGGCATGTTAATGTTTGTTTATGCCCTAATAAAGTATATAAGATAGTAGCTAGATCACTTGGTGAAACTATTATGTATCATATTTATGTAACTAATGATAAAAAGTATGTATTACCATTTAAACGTAGTATAATTAATCATATTAATAATTCTATTACCTTTAGGCTAACAGATTATCATTATGATAATCTTCCAATTGAAAGAGGTGAGATTATTTTATGGCCAAGAATGTAATTATTACTAATGGTACAGGAACATCTGAATTAATTAATGGTACTTATGATGTTACTTCATCAGTAACTGGATATGATAATACAACTATCAATCCAAATAATATTACAGTTGTTGAAGGTACTGATACTTATGCTTTTACTATTAGTGCGACAGGTACTTTAACACTTCACGTAACTGATACTGGAACTGATGAAGGAACACCTATTGTGGGTGCGACATTTGTAAGAACAGATAGTAATGGTACGGAATATGGTTCAATAATAACGACAGATGCAACAGGAAATGCAGTATTTAATAATGTACCATTTGATGCAACAAATGCTCCTATTATTTATTATAAGCAAACTGCATCAGATGGTGATCATGAGTTTAGTACTGATGTTTTAAATACCACTTTAACAACACAAACATCCACAATTCAAATTCAAAACACTCCAGGAGCTGTAAGAACAATCAATTTAATGGATGCTAACTATACTAATTTGCCAATAGAAACAGGAACTATTACTTTAACTAATTAAGCAAGAATATTCTTGCTTTTTTTTAAGTATTTAATGATTCGCAAAAAATTTTGATAAAAAAATTAAATTATGTTGTATAATTAAATTGGAGGTAGATAATATGTATGAAATATTGAATAAAATAGATGGACCTAGTGATGTAAAATAATTAAGTATTGATGAATAGTATATTAAAAACAATTGAAGAATTATTGTCAGATAAATAAAGATAAGGAATTATTATATATTGAAACCTGCTTAATTGTTTAATTTATGAAATTATATAGTATAATAGTATATGGATGTGAGATTTATGAATAATAATTATTTAAAAAAAGTTGCTAATATAATTAGATATAATTTAGGAACACTAATAAAATTTGAAATATTGTACAAAACATTATTAAGTATTATTTTAATACCATTTGCTATTTTAGGATTAAATGTTTCAATGAGATTAACTGGTTATACATATTTAACGTTAGAAAATATTTTTAGTTATCTAATGAATCCTATAACTTTAAGCATTATATTTTTACTTATTATATATTTAACTATTGTTACTGTTTTTGATATAAGTACTCTGGTTGTATTGTTTGATATTTCGTATTGTAAAGAAAAAATTAAAACTATAGATTTAATTAAAATATCTTTAAATAAGTGTAGAAAAATATTCAAAATGAAAAATATTTTAGTTTCATTTTTAGTATTGTTTTTAATACCTTTTTTAAATATTGGTATTAGTACTAATGTTATTTCTTCAATTAAAATACCTGAATTTATAATCGATTATATAAATTCAAATTATATTTTATCAACATTATATTTCTTTATATATTTACTTCTGTTATTTATGATGCTTAACTGGTTATATTCAATTAATTATATGATTCTTGAAAATAAGAGTTTTAAGGAAGCAAGAAAAAGCAGTAAAGAATTGATAAAAGGTAGTAAAATAATTGATATATTGAAAATATTTTTAGTTCAGATTACAACATCAGTTATATATATAATATTTATATTATTAGGTGTATTAGTTATTATGCTTTTTAGCAAAATATTTAGTAGGGTAAATATTATAGAAAGTATTTTTATAACCATAGTATGGATGTATATTGTAATATCTCTATTGTTATCTAGCTTTATCTCTAATGCAATTAGTTATGCAACAATTAGTGTCTTATTCTATAAACATAAAACCGAAAAGAAAGAAAAAATTACTCATATAAGTTATAAACAAATTATCAAAGAAAAAAAACATAATAAAATTTTAAAATATATTAGTATAATTATTATGGTTTTAATAATTTCTGGATGTAGTTTATTTACTTATCAAGTACTTACAGGCAAGAGTAATCTTAATATAGAATATGTCAGAAAAATGGAAATAACTGCTCATAGAGGTGCGAGTGTTAAATATCCAGAAAATACTATGTCTGCTTTTATTGGAGCAAAAAAACTTAATGCTGATTGGATAGAATTGGATGTTCAACAAACAAAAGATAAACAGATAGTGGTATCTCATGATACTAATTTAAAAAGAGTTACTGGTGTAAATAAAGATATTATTGATATGAATTATAGTGAAATAAAAAAACTTGATGCAGGTAGTTTCTTTGATAAAAAATTTAAAGGAGAAAAAATACCTTTATTAAGTGAGGTATTAGAGTTTGCTAAAAATAATAATATTAGACTTAACATTGAATTAAAACCCACTGGTAAAGAAATTAATTTTGAAAAACAAGTAGTTGATTTAATAAAAAAATATAATTTTGAAGATAGATGTGTTGTTACTTCACAAGTTTATGAAGTACTAAAAAATATAAAAAAAGTTGATAGTAACATTAAGACAGTTTATGTAATGAGTATAGCAATAGGAAATATAACTGATGCTAAGTATGCAGATGCTTTTAGTGTCGAAGCTACTAACGTAAATGTAAATTTGGTAAATAAAGTTCATAATAAAGGTAAGCAATTATATGCTTGGACAGTAAATACTGAAGATAGTATA
>CACZQD010000123.1 GCA_902783215.1 uncultured Erysipelotrichaceae bacterium | reverse complement strand
ATGTATTTGACAAATTTCTATTTCTTTTATAAACTACACCTAAGAGGTATAACAAAATGGAAAATGAGTATAAAAAATCAATAGAAGAATTTAATAAATATATTAAAAAATTTGATATGTCAAATGATAAAGTTTCACATAAATATTATCATACATTTAGAGTTGTAGATTATGCAAAAGATATAGCAAAAAGTGAAAACTTAAATAAGCAAGATACATATATAGCATTCCTTTGTGCACTTTTACATGATATTGGAAGATTTAAACAAGTTAAAGAATACGATACTTTTTATGATAAAAAATCATTTGATCACGGAGATGTTGGTTATGAGATTCTACTAGAAAATGACTATATTTCTAAATACATTCAAGATCAAGAAAGTAAGCAAATTATCTTAAAATCAGTAAAAAACCATAATAAATATAAAATTGAAGATAATCTAAACGAAAAAGAACTATTCTTTTCTAAACTTGTTCGAGATAGCGATAAAATTGATATTTTAGATAAACAAAAAAATGAAATAAATGACAATAGTACTACAATTGATGAAGATGTAATTAAAGCATATAAAGAACATAGATTATTTAAAAGAGATGGAACCAAAAGAAATGATGCAACTGAAATAGTTAAAAATTTATGTTTTATATATGATTTAAATTTTAAAAGAAGTTTTGAAATTCTAAAAGAAAAAGGAATTATTGATAGAAAATTAAATGTATTAAAGCAACATATATCAAAAGAAACAATTGATATGTTTGAAAGATAAAAAATTAATGGCTAATCCAATTTAGGTTAGCCATTAAACATATGATCTATCTAAATAGCAATTATCCATTTAATAAGAAAAGCTACACAAGCGAAACTTGCATAGCTTCTTATGACTGTTATTTGGCTGGTGTGCCCCTTCCAGCATTTCTTTTGACCTAATTTATAGGTGTGTAGAAGCACATTCTCTACTTCAAATAACTCTCTATATTGTACTTTAATTATAGCACTTTTATTCATTTTTGTAAATAATTTTAAATTTTTCTCTTAATTTTTTTAAATTACTGTTTCTTATTATCCAAGCAGTCATTATTGAATTTTTAGGATGTTCTTTATTATTTGTTGTATTTAATTTTACAACTACATTTAAATTATTATCACTTAATTTTCCTATAAAAAACAATGTATCCTTATTTTTCTTATCTTCAATTACTTCATCTGGATTAATAACTGTATTTTGTATATTATTCATAATTATACTATAATCCTTAGTATAATCTTTATAAATATGTTTTTTTCTTTCATCTGTAAGGATAACTTCATCTGTTGATATTATATCAGCATACTTACCTATTCTTAATTTATTTAATTTACCTATAAATTATATTTTTTTATTCATCAAAATTATTATATTTAATATATTTTCTTTTGTCAACATAAATCGTTAGACGAATTTCGACAAATAAAATTCTAATCCCTACTATACAAATCTCTTGTATAAACTTTATCTTTTACATCTTAAAGTATTGTCTCGAATCTATTTTACAACAACTAAATTCTTCAGCTTTTAGAATTGGCTCATAAGAAATTGTTTTTGGGGAATAGATAAAAAAGAAAACTTACTATGCTGATAAGTTTTCTCTAACTTTAGAAATTTGATTTTCTATTCTATTGTAATTTTTCTACTTTAATTTCTCAATTTCCTCTTTTGTTAATTCTGTAATTTTCATTATAAGTTCAATATCTATTTTTTCAGCTAACATTTTCTTAGCAATTTCAATTTTATTTTTTTCAATTCCTTGCTCAATTCCTTGTTGTATTCCTTCTTCAACGCCTTTTCTTCTTGCACTTTTTAACCCTGCAGCTTCGTCTCTTATTGCTTTTTCTCTTAATTCTGCAAGCCTTCTTGTTTCAGCATCACCTGTTAAATATTCAAATTCATCTTCTGCCTTTTGTACTAATTTATTATCTATCATGCGAATCTCCTCCACATTCTCATTTTTTATAAATGTTAGCCATTGTTCCAACTTGCTAGAAATTCTTTTACATTTTTCTTTAAATTTTGTTAATTGAATATAATGAATCTCTAACTTATCTGTTAATACTATATTTTCATAATCTCTTTTTAATCTTGCTCTTTCATGGAATGGTCCTTCATCAAATACATCATAATCTGTAATCCATATTGATATAGATTTTGGCATTTCTATATAGTCTTGCCCTGAATTTAAATTTTCATGATATATACCTGTTCCATAAAATACTGACCTATCTATTGTATTGTAATAATCTTTTACTTGCATCTCAATATTGACTCTCGTACTATCATTCAAAGTTGCTACAATATCTAAAATACCGAGTTTCTCAGAAATAAGTTTTCTTTCTAATGATACATCTTTATTGATTTGAACTTTCTTTATTTTGATATCAGTCAAAATCGCTTGAAGTAAATCTTTTAATAAATCAGCATTTTTGCTTTCACCAAAGAGCTTTTTAAATAAAAAGTCATTAGTTGGCTTTAGCCTCTCCATCTACACCTCCATTCTAGCATATAATATTTAATTTTTCAATTATTTTGGATTTTTTAGAATAAAAATCGAATAAAAACTTTGAATTAAAAATTTAAAAATCAAATTTCTGCAAGTATTTAAACATATTATGATAATTTTGTCAATATGTAAATGGTAAGATATGGTAATTTTAATTAATTAAAAAAGCGAGTAGTTCGCAAAGAATTACTCTTAATCTTCTTTAATACCGATGTGTGAAACACATAGCGTAATTTAATTAGATTATAACTAACTGGTGGCTAACTTTATTAAGTTAGCCACCAAACATAGCAATTAACTGGAACTTTCGTTCCAAACATAGCAATCTTTTGATTACCTTCTATAACTATGATACTATAGTTTACGCCAAAAGTCAATAATTTATGCTTAAAATTCTTTACTAATTTTTTGAGAAATAATATTTAAATATTTCCCATCAATTCTTCCAATAGTACCGCCAAAATTTAGTCTCAAAATACTAACTTTTCTCATTCTAGTTATATTAGCCCATCTAATCATATTTCTAAAACCAACAATATTATCTAATTGTACAATATCAATAATTTGATTCTTTTTCTTTATCATTTCTTCTTCTAAAATTTTATCATCATTAAATTCTTTTTCTATTTTTAAGTAGTTCGCAGGTTTTTTTGACGATACTGGTAATACAAATAAATCATTTCCTAAATTTTTTAATATAATAGCTGGGTGCATTCCACCAAATTCATTACCTATATTAAATCCAAAATCAATCCATACAACATTTCCTCTTCTAAATAAAAGTTTTCTTGCTATTAACATAGCATCCTCGAAAGAAATATTAGGATTATTAAATACATGATAACTTTTCTTTATAATATAATTGTTAT
>CACZQD010000122.1 GCA_902783215.1 uncultured Erysipelotrichaceae bacterium | reverse complement strand
AATTATTACAAAGAAACATAAGCTATATTATAATCAAACTTATTTCAGTTTACAAATCAAAATCTGCAATCCAAATAAAAATTAACGAATGATTAACAAAGTTAGTATTTGTACTAGCTTTTTAATTTGGTTTTTAGTATAATTAAATTGGTGATGATATGAAGAGAATGGGAATAATTAGTTTAGTATGGGTATTTATTGATCAAGTTATTAAATTTATAGTGGTTAATAATATTAAATTATATAGTCATGTTAAGGTTATTCCTAATTTTTTTTATATTGCTCATGTTCGTAATAATGGTGCAGCATGGAGTATTTTATCTGGTAATAGATTTTTACTAATAGGTATTGGTGTTATAGCTATTATTTTAATATATTTCTTTTTTATAAAAGATAAAAACCTTATTTGGTATGATATAATAAGTTATAGTTTATTATTTGGTGGCATTATTGGTAATTTAATAGATCGCATTGTTTTGGGTTATGTAGTTGATTATTTCGAATTTATTTTTGGTAATTATACATATCCAGTATTTAATTTTGCAGATATGTGTATTGTCATATCAATTGGTTTAATAATAGTAAAAAGTATTCGGGAGGATGTATGCAAGAAGAAAAAGTTGAAGTAAATGATATTCGTCTAGATCAGTATATTAGTTCTAAGTTAGATATTACACGTTCTAAGGCTTCTAAAATGATTAAAGGTAATTATGTTTTAATTAATCATAAACCCTCGAAAAATGGGTATTTATTGCGTATTGGTGATATTATAACAATTAAAGCTTATGAAGAAGATAATATGGATGTTATTGCTGAGGATATACCACTTGAAATTGTTTATGAAGATGATGATGTTATGGTTATTAATAAACCAAACGGAATGGTTGTTCATCCTGCTATTGGAAATAATCGTGGAACACTTGTTAATGCTTTGATGAATTATTCTAATAATTTAAGTAGTGTGAATGGTGAATTTAGGCCAGGTATTGTGCACCGTATTGATGCATATACAACAGGTTTGCTTATGATAGCTAAAAATGATGATGCACATAATAAGTTAGCGCTACAATTAAAAAATAAAACAACCACACGTAAATATATTGCATTAGTATGGGGTGTTATTAAGGAAGATACTGGTGATATAGATGCACCAATTGGTCGAGATAAAACTGATCGTAAGAAAATGATGGTTACGGATATTAATGCTAAAGAAGCTATTACGCATTTTAAAGTATTAGAAAGATATAAGAATGCAACTTTATTAGAATTGGTTTTAGAAACAGGCCGTACACATCAAATAAGAGTACATATGGATTATATAGGACATCCAATTGTTAATGATCCAGTATATGGTAGACGTAAATTAATCGATGAAACGGGACAATGTCTACATGCAAAAACATTAGGGTTTATTCATCCTAAAACAAATAAGTATATGGAATTTGATAGTGAATTACCTGAATGTTTTTTAAATATTTTAAATAGATTTAAAGATGAGTAGGAGGGTTTATGAAGGAATTAGTCAATCTTTTAAAAAAACAGAATTATCAGATCAATCCTTTATTACTTTGTAATTATAAAAAATTAAAAATTACTGATCAAGAATTAATAATGATTATCTATTTATTAAATGAAACATATAATCCTAAAGAAATAGCTAAGAACCTAGATTTAAAATTACCAGAAGTATTAGAAATGATTAATGCTTTAAGTGAAAAAGGATTACTAAAAATAGAATTGAAAAAGATTAATAATATAAGTGTGGAAGTAATCAATTTTGATAATCTTTTTGATTCTTTGGGACTATTAGCTATTAATAAAGAAAATGAAGATAAAGATAATTCTATATATGATACTTTTGAAAGAGAATTAGGTCGAACTATTTCACCCATGGAATATGAAATAATTAGTAGTTGGTTGAAAGATAATGGTGAAGAATTAATCTTATTAGCGCTAAAAGAAGCTGTATATAATAATGTATCAAGTATGCGTTATATTGATCGTATCATTAACAACTGGAATAAAAAAGGTATAAAAACTAAAGAGGATGTTGAAAAGAGTCGTAAAGAATTTAAAAAGGGACAAAAAGAGAATATAGAATTATTTGATTATGATTGGTTAAATGATGAATCAAATAATTGATTATTTGGATGAACTGTTTCCTAATCCTCAATGTGAATTAAATTATTCTAATGATTATGAATTATTATTAGCTGTAATGATGAGTGCGCAAACTACTGATAAAAGGGTAAATATGGTTAATGAAGTATTATTTAATAAATATAGTACTTTAGAATCATTAGTAAGTGCAAATAAAAAAGATATTGAAAATATAATTAAGCCAATTGGTACATACACTAAAAAAGCATCTAATATTATTGAAATCAGTAAAAAGCTTTTGAATGATTATAATGGAGTAGTTCCAAATAATCGAAAATTTTTAGAAAGTTTACCTGGAGTAGGACGTAAAACAGCAAACGTTGTTTTATCTAATTTATTTAATGAGTCTTGTATTGCTGTTGATACACATGTATCACGAGTTAGTAAAAGATTGGGTATAGCTTTAAAAAATGATGATGTACTTGCGATTGAACAAAAATTAAATAAATATTTTCCAAAAGACAAGTTAGGAAGACTTCACCATCAATTAGTTTTATTTGGTAGATATTATTGTAAGGCTGTTAAGCCAGAATGTATTGATTGTAAGTTAAAAGATATTTGTATAGAAAAAAATAAAAGAGTAAGTTAAATCTTACTCTTTTTCTTTACATGTTTTTGTAGCTT
>CACZQD010000121.1 GCA_902783215.1 uncultured Erysipelotrichaceae bacterium | reverse complement strand
TAAATAGTACACATAAAATTCAATTATTTAAAGTTGTATCAGAAAATGAATTCATTATTACTACTGATGAAGGTGATAAAACACTTACTATAAATTTAGAAAATAAAAGTATAACGTTTGATAAGTATACTCTTAATTTACCTAAAAATATTGAGTTCAGTGATAATAATGATAAATATATATCTTGGAATAATATAAGTACTTATATACATTTATATAATGATCGTATACTAGTTATTGATATACCTTTAATTGATAATAGAAATAACGATAAATATAATATTAAAATGGTATACCAATCTGATGAAGCAATAAATATAGAATAGTAATGGTTATAGAAGCAATTAAAGCATGTATAATTCGTGCGAAAAAGTAAGATAAATATCTTATTTTTTCTTTGTTTAAAATGCTTAATACTTGCATATGAATACTGAAACCACCAAAAGAAATTAAAAAAGTAATAATAATAGCTTTATAAAAAATATTTATGTTCGTCATTGAAATATAATTTATCCCACTTGTGATTTCAATTAGTCCGATAAAGACTTGTGGTATATTTGTAACATTACTAATAATAGTTGATAAAATAAAACAAGATGTAATAATTCCAATAATTAAAGTTAGTGTATTGATAGTATCTTTAATAGATTTAGTTAAATTATTCATAAAAGAATTGTTGTTTACTAATATTTTTTTATCTTTTATTGGATTATAATGGTTTCTTAAAAGTATTCCAGTAATTATACCTGATATATAATGACTTATTAGAATAATTATACCTAATTGTTTACTTTTTAATAGTTTTAATCCTATCCCACCTATAATAAATAAGGGATTAACATAGTGAGTGAAATTAAGTAAATTTTTTGCATCATTATTATCAATTGACTTATTTTCAAGTAATTGTAAAATATATTTAGCATTACTTGGTGAACCACTTATTAAACTTAAAAATAATACATAAGAGCCACTAGAATTAACTTTAAATAACTTATTCATTATATTTTTTCCATAATTATTACAAATGTCAATAAATCCATAATTTGTCATTAAATTAGATATAACTAAAAAAGGAAATAATGAAGGGAAGAGATTAAATATACAAATTTTTAATGAATTTGTAAAAGCATCATAAATATCTTGAGGATTTAATAATATAGTTCCTATGCATATTATTAAAAACAAAATAAGAATTTTTTTCATATTTCATGATATGAAAAAAATATATTATTTTTAATAAATGTCGTTGACAATAATAATTATTATTAGTTATAATTATATTAATGAAGAAAAAAAGCATATTAATATTATTATTTGTAATTGGTTTTATAATTGTATTTTTGCTTATATATGATAATAGTTGTACAGTATCTTTTAATACTGATGGAGGAGAAAAAATAGAAGATATAAAAATAAAAAAAGGTACTAAAATTAAACTTCCTGATAAGGCTATAAAGAAAGGTTATGTCTTTGTTGAATGGCAATTAAATGGTAAAAAGTTTAAGGATGATACTATTGTTGATAAAGATATAACGTTAAAAGCTAAATATTTACCAGAAGTTTATTCTGAAATTTCATTTGATACTGATGGTGGTAGTATGATATCAACTATGAGTATCTTGTCTGGCTTGAAACTAGATAAGAAAACTATTAAAGAACCAGTTAAAGATGGATATAATTTTGAAGGATGGTATTTAGATGATAAACCTTTTGATTTTGATCAAAATATAGTAGGTAATATCACTTTAAAAGCGCATTATACTAAATCAGGTACATTCATATCTAATTATGATTTAAAAATAGGTGATAATGTTTTAATAATTGGTAATTATGCTGCTAGTTCACAAGATAATTATGCATATTTTACTAAAGCAATTGGATGGCAAAGAAAAATACTTTTTATTTATGAAAATCGTGAATATCCATATCAAGTTGGAAATGAATTTGGTACAACTGGCTTTTTTAAAGTAAATTCTTTAAAAAGAGTTGATTAATTTTGTAATTAATTATATAATTAAGTAAATCTTATAAAGAGTGATGGAGGGACTAGCCCAGTGAAATCACACCAACCTATTTAGTTAGGTGGTAAAGCTAGAACGATAAGATAACTTTTAAACTCAAGTTATCTTGAGTTTATTTTTTTTGGAGGTATATATGAAGTATTATAGTAATGAAATAGTTTTTAGAGGACATCCTGATAAAGTATGTGATCAAATTAGTGATGCATTGTTAGATGCTTATTTAAAAGATGATAAAAACAGTCGTTGTGGGATAGAAGTAATGGGAGGAAAAGGTAAGATTTTTATTACTGGTGAAGTAACATCTAATAATAATATAAATATTAAAAAAATTGTTAATCGAGTTTTAAAAG
>CACZQD010000120.1 GCA_902783215.1 uncultured Erysipelotrichaceae bacterium | reverse complement strand
TTTTGATTTGCCATCACGATAGTATTTAACAGTAATTTCATCACCTATACTATACTTATATAAAACAAATCTAAAATGAGCCATATCTGATATTTTGTTATCATCAATTTTATAAATAACATCGCCCTTTTCTAAACCTGCAGAACTTGCAGCAGAATTATCAACAACACGTGCTACAACTATACCTTCTTTTATATTCTTATCAACACTTAATCTATTATAAAATAATGAATAAGTATTAGAAACATCTATTGCTTCTATTCCAAATAATGGTCTTTCAATCTCTTCTCCCTTTTCAAGTCTATCTACTTCAGACATTGCAAGTTCAATACGTATTGCAAATCCCATACCCTCTATTTTTTCATCAGCTAATTTTGAAGATGTAATACCAATTACTTCCCCATTTATATTTAAAAGTGGTCCGCCACTATTTCCAGGATTAATAGCGGCATCAGTTTGTAATACTTCCATAACATAATTTCCAGAAGATAATTCTACTTCTACTGTTCTATCTTTACCAGATAAAATTCCTTTTGTTACACTTCCCTTATAATTTGAACCTAAAGGAGAACCAATTGTAAATAAAGTATCTCCTAGTTCTAATTTGGTACTGTCTCCTATTTCCACAATTTGTTTTACATTTTCTACATCAACTGATAAAACAGCAACATCTGATACTTCATCACTTCCAAGCAACTTAGCTTCATATTCTTGACCATCATTATCGATAATTTTAATTGAAGTGGCACCGTTTATAACATGATGATTCGTAATTAAATATCCATTATTTTTATCTTTTTTATAATAAAATCCTGTACCTGTACCAACACCTCTATTTGTAGTTGATTCAACAACTACTACTGCATTATATGCTTTATCAATAGATTGTTTTATAGTATTACTTTCAGTAATATTTACATTACTTATAGTTTTAGATACAGTTTTATCATGAAGTGGATAATAATATAAAACTACTAAAGTTAAAGAAACACCTATAAAAAGTGTCATAACAATTGTTATAATATATAATAATTTATTTTTCATTTTTACCTCCTATAAATCTATAATATCTCTCCAGTTATCTGGAAAACCTATTTTATTTAAAATTGAATTAATACTAACAGTATTTACCTTACCATCTAGCATATCTATTTCATAACCTATTTCATATAAAAAATCATTAAATTCATCTTTTTTAAGCATTTTTTTCATAATTATAATTATAGAATATAAATCATTCTTACCATATTCATACTCATCATTAATCTTTTCAATATTTAATTTATGATGATAAATTGTATCAGGTATACCCCTTTGCGTACGGTGATCATACAAGATATCCTCGTGAGCACATAAATTTCTATAATTAGCAAGTAAACTTAAATATATAGATAAAGTTTCTGAATCGATATTATAAAGTTCAGATATAGAATCTTTATCTTCTACTTTTAATATTGAATATAGTTCAGATATAATTCCAAAAGATAATACTTTAACTAAAATCCACATTGGAATATAACCATAATTACTTATATAGTGTAATGTAGCACTATGTTGTCTTCCATTTAATCTTATTTGTCTTTTCATCTTCTCTAAAATATCATGAACTTGCCTAATCTTCATAGAATCATGTGTATAATTAGTTGGATTTAAATAATCTTTTTCCTTAAATCCATATTTTTTAGATAGCTGATAACTTATAATTGATTTAATATTATTTTCAACAACTAAAATATGTTTAAAAAAAATATTTCTTATTCTCCTATCAAATATAAATATTGCATATAATTCTTCAAATGTTGTTCCTTCAATAAATTTTTCTTTATTTTCTTTCATAAAAAGATGTCTATAACCACTGATAAAAAAATAATTCTCCCTAAGTAGTATTTCCTTAGCCTTGTCAACATCATTAATAACTAACCCCTTAGAACGTAATATATCAATTTGTTCATCCAATGTTTTAAAGATTTTATTCTTCATATTATCACCTTAACATACTAATTATATCACACAACAAAAAAATTAAATATAAATTTTTAAAAAAATATAAGTATTACTACTTATATGGTTGTATTATAAATAGTGTTGGTGAGTGTAAATCACCACACTATTTTTATTTATTAAAATGACATAGATTTGATACAATGTAGTTGACAAAGAAAACATTGAAAGGAAACCTATGTCTATGAATAATTATATACTAAATTTACTTAATATTAAAGATAAAAATATTTATATTTTACCAAATATTGAAGAAAGATTAATCAAAAACAAAAAATATAAAATAATTGAAGGCTTTTTAACTTATATTCCTAACAATTGTCCATGTTGTGGTTGTGTTAATGAATCTCACAATGACATCATCAAATGGGGATACAGAAGAAATTGTAAAATTAAAATTCCTAAAATTTCAAATTGTTTTTCATTATTGATTCTTCATAAGCAGAGATTTTTCTGTAAAAATTGTGGTAATACTTTTATCGCTGAAACAAATCTAATTGATAGAAATAAAAATATTTCTAATAATACTGAACTT
>CACZQD010000119.1 GCA_902783215.1 uncultured Erysipelotrichaceae bacterium | reverse complement strand
TAACAATCATTTTAATTATATTAATTTCATTAGTTGTAATAATACTTGGAATAATATTTATTACTTCTAAGAAAAACAATGTTAAGACGGTTGAAATACCAGATGTTTCATCAATGACAAAAGAAGAAGCAAAAGAAGAATTAAAAGATTTAGGATTAAAAGTAAAAATACAATCTGATGTAAGTGAAACAATAGAAGAAGGTAAAGTTATTAAAACTAGTCCTAGAGCTGGAAAAAATATCAAAAAAGGTGCTGAAATAATTGTTTATGTTTCAGGAGGAACAGATGGTGTAGAAGTGATTAACTATGTTGGTAAAGATATAGATATGGTTGAAAAAGAATTAACCGCTAAAGGTATTAAAGTAGTTAAAAAAGAAGAAGAACACGAAAAAGATGAAAAAGATATAAAAGAAAAAATTATATTAGCTCAAGATGTTGAAGTTGGTAAAAAATTATCTAAAGGAGATAAAATAACATTTACAATTCCAACATTTGTTGTAACATATCCAGATTTTGTTAAGGAAGTATATAAAGTTGAAGAAGTAGAAAAATTCTGTGAAGAAAATGGATGTACAGTTGTTAAAAAAGAAAAAGAATCATCAACAGATAAAGATGGAACAATTATTTATCAAAGTAGAGAAGCAGGAACAAAAGTAGTTAAGGGTGCATCAATAACAATAACAGTTTCAAAAGCACCAGAAAATGTGTTAATTACAAAAATTTCATTAAATCAATCATCAGTTTCATTATCAGTTTCAGATACAGTTAAATTATCTGCAACTATTAATCCATCAAATGCAACAAATCAAACACTTTCATGGTCAAGTAGTAATCAAACAGTCGCAACTGTTGATTCAAGTGGAACAGTTAAAGCATTGGCAGCTGGTTCAACAACAATTACTGCTGAAGCTAAAGATGGATCAAATGTAAAAGCTACCGCAACTATTACAGTAAAAGAAGCCCCAGCACCATCAACAAATCAAACACCAAATAATAATACGACACAAACAAATCAATAAGAGGTAATATGCAAGGAAGAATAATTAAAATCATAAGTAATGATTATACAGTACTTTCAAATGATAAAGAATATATATGCAAATCTAGAGGATTATTTAGAAATCAAAACATTAAACCAGTTGTTGGTGATTTAGTGGAATTTGATGATAATAATAATTATATATTAAATATTTTACCTAGAAAAAATAGTTTAATTAGACCATTAGTATCTAATATAGATCAAGCATTAATAGTATCGAATGTTAAGCCAACATTCGATACTAACTTATTAGATAAATTATTATGTATTATTGAATATAACAATATAAAACCAATCTTATGTTTTACTAAACTAGATTTATTAAATGATCTTGAATTAGAAGAAATAAATATATATATAGAATATTATAAAAAAATAGGTTATACCGTATTTGTTAATTCAGAAATTGATAAAATAAAGAAAATATTTAAAGATAAAATAACTGTTTTTACAGGTCAAACAGGTGCCGGGAAATCTACTTTAATTAATAAACTTGATTCTAATTTTAATCTAGAAACTGGTGAAATATCTAAAGCACTTGGTAGAGGTAAACATACAACAAGACATGTTGAACTACATAAAATACATAATGGATTAGTCGCAGATACACCTGGATTTTCAAGTGTTAGTTTTATTGATATGAGTAAACAAGATATAAGAGATAATTTTATTGAATTTAATGAATATAAAGATAAATGTAAATTTAGAGATTGTATGCACGAAAATGAAATAATATGTGAAGTAAAAAATAAAGTAAAAGAAAATCAAATAATTAAAAGTAGATATGATAATTATATTAAATTTATAAAGTAGGTGATTTAATGATATCAGTATCAATTCTTGGTATAAAAGAAAATAAATTAAAAAATTATATTAAATTAGATAATACCAATTGTGATTCAATTCATATTGATATAATGGATAATAAATTTGTACCAAACACAAATGAATATGAAGAAAAATATATATTTAATAAAGATATTGATATTCATTTAATGGTAGAAGATGTTAATTACTATATAGATAAATATAAATATTTAAATCCTAAATATATAACATTTCATATTGAAGTAAAACAAGATATAAATAAACTAATAAATAAAATTAAAGATTTAGGTATTAAAGTTGGAATAGCAATTAAACCTAATACTGATATTAATTTATTAAAACCATATTTAAAAGATATTGATTTAGTACTTGTTATGAGTGTTGAACCAGGATTTGGGGGACAATTTTTTATAGAAAATTCTACAAATAGAATAAATGAAATAAAAAAAATAAAAGATGATTATAATTATAGTTATATAATAGAAGTAGATGGTGGAATAAATGATAAAACTATTTCAAAAGTATCTAATGCTTCATTAAAAGTAGTTGGAAGTTATATAACTAATAGTGATTATCAAGAAAAAATTAATATAATAAAAGACCTAGATAAATAGGTCTTTTTATATATTATTATGTAATGTATATAATATATCATCTTTAATTTTTTCGCTAGAATTTTCCCATAATACTTCAAATAAAACACCAAGTCCTGGTAAAACAACTTCATCTTTTGAATTAATAGATGCTTCAATAGATTCTTCAATCTCAGATTCATTTGAAGATTTAAAATTATTTTTTA
>CACZQD010000118.1 GCA_902783215.1 uncultured Erysipelotrichaceae bacterium | reverse complement strand
AATTATAAAGACACATAGTTTATTACCTCCAATATAAGTTTCGTCACTTACATTGTATCATAGGTAATTATATGTGTCTCTTTTTTTTTTCATTTTGTACACTTAATTTTTCAATTTATACATATTAAATCAATTCATATGTATCTAAAGCAATCATTAATTCTTCATCTGTTGGGACAACGAAACACTCAATTGATGAATCTTCAGCTGATACTTTCTTAAACTCAGCTCTTACTTTATTAGCTTCTTCATCTATTTTAACACCTAAACAAGATAATTCTTTCATTACTTGTTCACGAGTTAAAGGGGCTCTTTCACCAATTCCAGCAGTAAAAATAATAGCATCACATCCATTTAATAATACATAGTATTTTGCAATGTAATTAACGATACTACGAACAAACATATTTTGGGCTAAAATACATTTTTCATCTCCTGATGCAATACCATCTTCAATATCACGAGCATCTGATATTCCTTCAGTAATACCGTAAAAGCCACTTTCTTTATTGATAGCTTTATCAATATCAGAAGCAGTTAATCCTTTATTAATCATAAATGGAATAATACTTGCATCAATATCTCCAGAACGTGTTCCCATAACTATTCCAGCATTTGGAGTAAATCCCATAGAGGTATCAACACATTTACCATCTTTAACAGCACTTATACTTCCTCCACTACCAATATGACAGATTATTAATTTCTTATTCTCTCCATAATATTTATTCATATATTGTGTAATAAATTTATGACTTGTTCCATGAGCACCATATTTACGAATACCATAATCACGATACCAACTATATGGTAAAGCATATAAATATGTTTCACGATCCATTGTTTGATGGAAAGATGTATCAAAAACAGCTACATGTACAGCAGAAGAAATATACTCTGAAAAAGCATTAATACCTATTAAAGCAGCTGGATTATGTAGTGGTGCAAGTGAACTAAGATCATCTATTTTTTTCTTAACATCATCATCAATAACAACTGATTTATCAAATTTATCAGCACCTTGAACAACACGATGTCCAACTCCTTTTATCTCATCTAAGCTATTAACAATTTTATTAGCTAACAATTCATCAACTAATATTTTTACTGCATCACCATGATTAGGTAAATTAGCTTCCTTTTTAGTTTTTTCTCCATTTATTTTGTAACTATAAAAGCTACCATCTAAACCAATTCTTTCAAAATTTCCTGAAATTAAAACTTCTTTTTCTGGCATTTCATACATTTGAAACTTTAACGATGAACTACCACAATTAACCGATAATATTTTCATTTTTCCTCCTAAATTTCGTATTCTATTATTCTTAAATTAGGTATTTCTAATTTAGACATATCCCCATCTTCTGGAATAGGGTGCAAACAATAATGAAATGCTCTTAAAACAGCACTATGACTAACAACTAAAACTTTCTTATCAGAATATTTTTCTTTAATATCTTCTATAAATTCAGATATTCGATTCATCAAATCTTGAACTTTTTCTATTTTGTTATCATCTGTATTTTCATAAAAGTTCCAGCACTTCACAGTATCCACTTCATCAATACTCGCGCCTTCACAAAGGCCCCAATCACGCTCAATAATACGATCATCTGTATTAATTGGATATTTCCCTTCTGTAATTATTTTTGCCGTATCCAAAGCTCTTTTTAAAGGTGATGAGATAACAACATCTACCTTTATATCTTTAACTAGTGGAACTAGTTTTTTTGCATCTTCTATTCCTTTATTACTTAAATCACATTCAGTTTGCCCTTGAACTAACCCATATTTATTCTTTGCTGTTTCACCATGTCTTACTAAATATAAAATCATTACATTTCTCCTACCAATTCATTATAAACTTTTTTTATTATGTTATAACGATTTTCTATTACTATTTTATAAAAACATTTTCTATTATTTGATATACAATCTATTCCATCAATTGTAAAACAAGAATAACAATTAATAGCTAAGTTTTCGATTTCTTTTTCATCTAAAGCATCAATTTGATTATCCTCTAACATTGGATTTAAACAAGAACCACAATCATAAATTGGAGCAATAGAAACATTCCTTGAAATTTTGTTTTCTAAAAATTCCCAATTACCATTATGACGATCAGTATTTCCTATTAAAGCATCGACAATAAACATATCCCAAAAATTTCTAACAACTGTATGTGAATCAATCATTTTTACCCCTTAATTTATTTTCTTTCTTTCATCGTTGGAAATAACAATACATCACGAATTGATTCCTGTTCTGTAAATAACATAACTAATCTATCAATACCATATCCAATACCACCAGCAGGAGGCATACCATATTCTAGTGCTTCCACAAAATCATAATCAATATCATTAGCTTCATCATTACCCATTTCTTTTTCCTTTAATTGAGCTTCAAATCTTTCTAATTGATCAATTGGATCATTTAACTCAGTATATGCATTTGCACACTCATGTCCTGATATAAATAATTCAAAACGTTGTGTGAATCTTTCATCATCAGGATCTTTCTTAGTAAGTGGACTAATTTCAATTGGATGACCATAAAGGAATGTTGGTTCAATTAAAGTCTCTTCAACATATTTCTCAAAGAATTTATTGATAATATGTCCATATTGTTTTTCATGTTCTTCTAATTCTATATCATGTTTCAAAGCAAGTTTAATACATTCATCTAAATCAGTAATAGCTTTAAAATCTATACCTGTTTTATCCTTAATAGCATCAGTCATACTAATTCTTTTCCATTTACCAGATAAATCTATATCATGACCTAGGTAATGAAACTTAGTCTTACCACATACATCTTTAGCAATAGTCTGATACATTTCTTCTGTTAAATCCATCATACCATCTAAATCAGAATATGCTTGATATACTTCCATCATTGTAAACTCAGGATTGTGCTGAGGATCCATACCTTCATTTCTAAACGTACGACCTATTTCATAAACAGATTCCATTCCACCAACTAATAATCGTTTTAAATTTAACTCTAGAGCTATTCTTAAATACATATCAATATCTTGAGTATTATGATGTGTAATAAAAGGTCTAGCACTTGCTCCTGATAATAAATTAGTCAAAATAGGTGTTTCTACTTCCACAAATCCTTTTTTGTCTAAGAAGTTTTGAATGCATCTAATTATCTTAGGTCTCATGAAAGCTACCTTCTTAGCTTCGTCATTCATTATTAGGTCAACATAACGTTT
>CACZQD010000117.1 GCA_902783215.1 uncultured Erysipelotrichaceae bacterium | reverse complement strand
ATTCATAATCACTATTTAAATGTTTATCTATTAATTCATTAATTCTTTCTTTATCATAACCTAAATTAATCATTTCATTCATAATTCTTTTCTTCAGATGATTATTTGAATACTTATGGTTACTATTAATTCTTTTCTTAATTAACTTTTCTAATTTTTCATCAAATACATTTAAATCTATTTTAGATATCTCGTTTTCAATAATATTGTTGTCTATTCTATTGTCATTTAATTCTTTTATAATACTATTAATCCCTACTTTACCCAAAATCATTCGATCATTTATTAAAGCTTTAGTAAACATTAAATCATTAACAATATTTAAATTAGCTAATTTATCTATAATTTTATTTTTCTCAGTATTTGATAAATTCATTTTATTTATATATTCTTTCATTTCATAAATACTTCTAACTTTTTTTAAAGCATATTTTAATGCCTTATTATAATTATCATAGTATTCTGTTTCATTAACTATTTTTTTATATAATTCATTATCTATTTCTTTTTTATACAAAATATTATTATTAATAATGACTTCATCATATGTAGTTATCTCTTCATTTTCAAATTTTATTTTATATTTATCGTTTTTTAATTTAGTAATTTTTTCTATTTTCATATAACCACCTATAACCATTATACTAAACAAACGTTTGTTTGTAAAGAAAAAAATGTATTAACTAATATTTTATTAAAACAAAAAAAGGATTTAAAAATCCTTTTTACAACACTCTTCTAACAGTCATAATTGGTTCTAAGTTATAAGAAGTAACTGCAATACCTTGACTTGGATTTAATGCATGTACAACTTGCCCATTACCTATATATAAAGCAACGTGAGTAATAGATCCATTATAACCATATAGTACTAAATCTCCAGTCTGTATACTTTCAAGTGGTACATAACTACCTACTGATCCTTGACCAGATGCAGTACGTGGTAATGAAATACCAAAATTAGCAAATACAGATTGGGTAAACCCAGAACAGTCAGTACCACTAGTTAAACTAGTTCCTCCATAAACATATGGATTACCAACAAATTGTAAAGCATAACTAACAATTGAATTAGCTAAATCTGAGTTTGGAGCTGCTACTTGAGCAACTGGTTGTGGTTGTTCTACCACTACTTGTGTTTCTTGTTGTTCAACTTGAGGCTGTGTTTCCACTTCCTCATTGATAGTTTCTTCACTATCGTTTATTTTAATTTCTTCCTTTTTTTCTTCTTTCTTTTTTGGAATATTATATCCTTCTTGATAGAATTCGATAACATTCTTACTTTTAATGGAAATCTCGTTAGTTAAAGTGTTGTTTTCTCTAACGTCGTATAGTTCTGTTGCTTCATTCTGTATAAAGTAACAATTATTACTTAAATACATATCATTAGTTTCTGACTTAGGACTTAAACAAAATCCTAATGTAAAAACAACTATAAGCAACAGACATCTCAGTTCTGTTTTCACAATAATTCTCCTCAATTTCATTATATTTTTATGCCGTCTTTTGCGCGACACATTTACGATTATAACACATTTTATATTATAGGTCAAATTGAGAATATTATGCGTTTTCCCTTATATTTCAGCACTTTTCGACAATATAAAAATAATTTATAAAAAAAATTAGCAAATTTTCTAATTTTATGATACTTCCTTTTTCCATAGACTATGAAGATTACAATAAGCATATATACTTGATCCCTTAATATAATCAAAAATTGCCTCAGGCTTGTCATTAGGTTTCAGTTTAATTTTTGTTATTTTATCTCCATTAACTAAACAAATCCATTCAATGTAATGATTATCAAGCATTGGATGCTCTATACTACCTACCCTAACTTTAATCTTATCTCCTACTACTTCATATATTGGAACATGTTTTTCAAAAGCAGCATCAGTTGTATTAGCTTTTAATTCCTGATAATTTTTACCCTCTTCCAGTTCATTTACTATTTCATTTGTTTCTAAATCTTTATAAAATTTCATATATACCTCCTATTGTTAACTTAACCATTTCCTTATTACAAATAAATTTTAACATATATTTTTATTAAAGTAAATCTTTCTAAAAAAATATATAATTTATATTGCATACAGTACAGTTGTTTGGTATAATGTTTATGGATACGTTTGAAATATATCAGATGTTTTCCCTTCTATATAGAAGGGAGGTGGTATTGTGACTAAAAGAGAAAAATCTCTATTTTTCATTATACTCCTTCTATTTATCATAATATTTATACTTATGTATATTTTATTTTTTAGATAGAAATTAAAAACATCTGATTTCAACATAGTTGATTTCAGATGTACCCAATTAAAGGGATTTCGTCTGATTCTCTCAATCAAACGTATCCTTTTTTATTATATGAAGTCTCCTTCATCTACATACATAATATCATAAAATAGATTTTATTTCAACTCCTTCGCTACCACGATAGTGTAAAATTATTTGTGGAAGGTATAAAAAAAGAAAGACCAATGTTATAATAAATTTGATAAAATTATATTAAGTGGTGCGGTTGAAATTTAAAAAAAGTAAAATATGGATCAACTTGATCCATATTTATTATTCATATAAGAATTCTCCTGCACCTTGATTATAGAAACATGTTTTACTTACTTTATCAAATAGACAAGGTCGTTTGTTTTTATCAAGAACTGGTATATAATCGCGCACTATCTTATCAGATTTATATATTTTACAATAGTAAAGACGTGAATTTAAATAAGGTATGTGATATCCTGAAAATCTATCAGGTAATGTATCAAAAATTTTTATTGTATAAATAGAATTATATGAGAATAAAGATAAATCTAATATAGTGTCATTTGCTAAAACAGTATCGTCTTTTTTATCTACAATAAACCTATTACCTAATTTCAATTCATAAATTTTATTT
>CACZQD010000116.1 GCA_902783215.1 uncultured Erysipelotrichaceae bacterium | reverse complement strand
GTCTGAAGAGGATTTAAAACTATATAATGATTTATCCAATTTAGAAAGTGGAACAAAAATAGTTATACCAAGTAAATGATATCTATAAAAGAATTATTAAAAAAAAATAATATACGAGCTCACCGATATAAAAAAAAGGGTAATATAGTAATTGTAGAAGATGATACTAAAAAATATGTTATAAAAAAAAGAAATCATAATAAAGAAATATATAATTATTTAGACAATAGAAATTTTGATTATTATCCAAGTATTATTGATTCAAATGATGATTATGATATGTATCCTTATATAGAAGATATAGATATACCTAAGGAACAAAAAATAGCTGATTTAATACCTTTTGTGGCACTTCTGCATGCTAAAACAACATATCATAAATCAATTGATGAGTCAGACTATAAACAATTATATGAAGATATAAGTAATAATATAATATATTTAAAAGATTATTATAATGATTTAATCACACTAATTGAAGAAAAAATATTATTTAGTCCTAGTGAAAACTTATTAGCTAATAATATATCTTTAATATTTGAGAGAATAGATTATTGTGAAAACCAAAAAGATAAATGGTATAAAAGTATAAGTAATCATAATAAAATAAGAGTTGCAGTTGTTCATAATAATCTAAGTATAGATCATTTTTTACAAAATGATAAAAAATACTTAATAAGTTGGGATAAAGCTAAAATAGATTTACCAATATTTGATTTATATAGATTATATTTAAATAATTATAAAGATGTTGATTTTAATCAAATGTTAAAATTGTATGAAAAGAATTATCCACTTAAAGAAGAAGAAAAGATGCTTTTAGTAATACTAATATCTATGCCACAAAAATTAGAAATGAATTATAGCAATTATCAAAATTGTATAGCAATAAAGAATGAAATAAAGAGATTATTATCAAGTAGGGAATTAGAAAAAGTGATAAATAGCTTAAAAGTGTAAAGTGAAAATATAAATTATAAAAAATCGTAAAAACATATTGACTATTTTAAAAACTATGTGATATAATTTTATCGTAGAAAGATAGGAGGTAAAATTGTGATAAGTTTTTTTGATAAAAAGAAAAAGAAAGGATTTACATTAATTGAATTGTTAGCAGTTATTGTTATACTTGCTATTTTAGCGCTTATAGCTATTCCAATTGTCATTAGTATTATTAAAGATTCGAGAGCGTCATCTAATAAAAGAAGTGTCGATGCATTTGGTAGAGCTGCCACAGCGGCAATGTCTAATTATATGACAAAGAATGATAAAAGTGATTATAAGTCCATGCTATTTGATGAAGGTGACCCTGATTATATTCATAATTGGGATGAATTAATAAAAAAACTTGATATCAAATATAGTGGAACTAAAGTTAGATGTCAACAAGTTTGTATGTCTTCTGATGGTGCAATTGGATTTAGTAAATGTGCTACAGGTAAAGATGCAGATAAAATAATAGCCAATAATGATACTGATAAAATGGTAAAGGCTTCTGATGGTAAAAACTTCTATATATATATGTCAGCCGAAAACAATTCTACATCAACTGTAGGAACTTGGAGATATAGTACATCAACATATGATTATACAGAAAATGAATGTAATGAATATGGTGAGTGTTATGATACTGTAAAAACCGGATATGATATCACTTCATACTGGGATAGTACTGCTGTGAATGTTGATGATTCTGGAACATCTGTATTCTCTCAATCAAACATGTCTTGTAGATACTTTTAAGAAAAGAACGTTTCAATTTGAAACGTTTTTTTAAATAATATATTATAAAGTAATATTTAAAAATTTACCACAATATTTTAAAAAAGGAGAGGAATATAAAAAATAATATTAAAGATAACAAAAATAAACTAAAACGTGTTAAAACAATAAAACAAATAATCAACTGATATATAAGTAGTATAATAAAGATCATTGAAAGTATCCACCATATACCACGACATCTAAACCATTTCATTAAATCACCTAATTTAATATACTAAATATATAAGATAATAAATAGTTTATTTGTCATATATTTTTATTTTTTCACTAATAATTTTATAATTATCATCAATATTTTCAATTATTTTAATAATATCATTTATATTTTTTCTTTGTGTTATAATGTATAAATTATTGTCATAATCAATTTTATAATTCTTTAATTTCTTAAATACTTCTTTCTTATTATTGGTAATGATATTTAATTTAACTAGTCCTAATGCTATTTTCTCTTCAATAATACTTCCTAAATATGAACCACATATCGCACCAAAACAGAGAGCTAAAACACCAACAATACTCTTATTAATGTCTATTATTACATAACCAGTGACTAATATCCATACTAACATAACCAATCCTTGTAATAATGCACCACTCTTTTTTTTACCATTAGATACCAAAATTATTCTTAGAGTAGCTAAAGCATTTTCAAGTATTTTTGATAAGAAGATAGCTAAATAAATCATTTTATCACCAATATTATTGTTTGTTTTAAATAAATTTTTATTCTATATTAAATCAGTCAAAGTATATATAATAAATAATGGTACTATTTTTTCATAATTTGATGATTATATCATATAATTATCTAGGTGATTATATGGAAATAGGGGATTATGTAACCCGTAATTCATACAATAATGATATTGTATTTCAAATTATGGACATTGAGGATGGTATATACTATTTAAAAGGGAAAAGCGTTAGATTAATGGCTGATAGTTTGAAAGATGATTTAGTATTATGTGATAAAAATTATAAGGAAAATGAAGATAAAGACTATTTACAACGTATTAGCTTTTCCACCAATAATGAACGTAATGATTATTTTTATTTACCTGGTAAGATACTGCACATCGATAGTGATAAAGACTATTTAAATAGATGTTTAAATTATTATAAGAAAATTAATTTACGTGCGATAGGTATTGTAGAACCAGAAGAAAGTGTTCCGTATAAAATATTTGATTTATTAAATCAATATAATCCAAGTATTTTAGTTATAACAGGGCATGATGCATATTATAAGAAAAAAGGTAATACAGATGATTTAAATGCATATAAGAATAGTTCTAGTTTTGTTAAGGCTGTAAAAGAAGCAAGAAAGTATGAAAATAGTCATGAAAAATTAATTATTATTGCAGGAGCTTGTCAATCAGATTATGAAGATTTAATTAGGGCAGGTGCGAATTTTGCAAGTAGTCCAAAAAGAATAAATATTCACGCCTTAGATCCTGCAGTTATAGCAGCAAGTATGAGTTTGTCTGATATTAATAAAGATATAGATATTAAAAGTATTATTACCAAAACAAAATATGGAAAAGAAGGGATGGGTGGTATTATAACTAAAGGAACAATGTATACGGGGTATCCTAGATGACATTATATGAGGTTAAGAAAAATTTAGGTGAACATATTGGTCATGAGGTTAAAATAAAATATAGTTTAGGTAGAAATAAATATGAAAACTATCATGCAACCATAAAAGAATTATATGACTATGTTTTTACGGTAGAAAATGAACAAGGAATAAAATCATTTTCTTATAGCGATGTCATGATAAAAACAATTAGGATTGACTATTAAATAGAAGTGTGCTATAATGTTTACACGGGGTCGTCTAGATTCGACGGGTATATTTGAGTATTAGTGGCAAGTCGAAGGTACGCGTTAAGTACAACAAAAAAATAACTGGAAAAAAAGTTAAAAACGCAGTTGCTGCACTTTTCTCTAGAAACAGTGTAGCTTTCGCCTAATCGAAATAGGTCTGCACTTTCTAAATATATTTTCCTATGATTATTTAGAAGGTTCATTTTTATAGGATATATTACTACGATGTCTATAAGTAGTAATGAATAATATAGACTTACTAATAAAATGGTTGTTAATTTCTATATTTATTAGGACAATTAAAAATTAACTAAACTTGTAGAAGCTTTTATGTTGTTGTATTCGGACATGGGTGCAATTCCCATCGACTCCACCATAAATTATATTGCAGGTGTAGTACAATGGTTAGTACACGGCCTTGCCAAGGCTGGGATGCCAGTTCGATTCTGGTCACTTGCTCCATAAAAAAACATCGAGTGTAAACTCGTTTTTTTATGGGTTTAGATGACCAGAATCGAATACTTATTTTTTATTTTGAAATTCACGAATAGATTCTTTAATAAAATTCCATCGTATACATACTAAATACCTATCTGCGCGATTATTAGAATTGCCATTTAGGTTCCTCTTTTTAGGACCAATTGTCATACAAGCGATATGTGGTGATGTAAAATTTGTTGATCTTTTTGATAGAATAAGATCATATAAATCATATTTTAAAATCCAAATGTAATCATTAACCGTTCCACAAATCAATACATCTACATCATAGTCTGAATTTCTTCCTCTAATTAAGAAACGATCAATCATGTCCACAATAATTCTTGTTTTGTTAATTTCTTGATTAAAATTATTAATTTCAGATTGATATATAGCTTTATATTCTTCTGAGCTTAATTTTTTTGAATAATTAATAGTTCCATCGTTATTTCTCATATACCCATAATGATAATTAACATAATAATCAATTACTTTATATGGAATACCTAAATTACCTAAATATCGTTTAAATTCTTGAATTTGTTCATGGTGAATGGAATTGCTATGGCCACATTTTAAACTGACATTTTTGATATGATTTATATATTTTATAAAAATGTCTGTTTTTTGAACCATCTGGTTTTTCCAAGCTTTTATTTGCTCATTATTATTGATGATATCACCAAATAAATCTTTTAAAAAATTTTGTGAGTTTTTATCTAACTCTTGAAGATATTTACCATTAAATAGTTTAACAAAATCATATTCATTTTGATACCCATAGTTTTTCATATAAACCTCCAAAAAAGAGTATATTCATTTTTAGAATATACTCCGAATAGATATATTTTTCTTGCCCAAAAATATAAATTATCGACTTAATTTTTATTGTTGATGCGTGGCAAGTTAATCAAACTGGTATATATTTTATCATACTTTGTTTTATTAGTCTATATTTTTTTAACATCATTTACAAAATAATTACGGTAAAACCATTTTTATTAGTATAACATTTTCCTAACTAATTTCTTAGCTATATTTTCTTTACCACTTATTTGTTCAATATTATTATCAATTATGTAAGCAATATGATTTCCTTTTCTTATATTAGATAAATCATTAGCTATTACTAAATCACATTTGTTTTTCTCCTTTAATAGTTTACCAACTTTAATTAATTCATCCTTAGATACATTATCTAATAGTTTAAATCCAACTAAATAAGTTTCTGGGCTTATATCTTTGATAATTGATATTATTTTGTAAGTGGGTTTTAAAACTATAACTAAGTTATCTTCATTAGAAGATATTTTATTATCATTAATAGTCTCAATATTGGATAGGGCAGTATCAATATTAGAATATTTTAAAATACTTTCTTTAATCTTATTTAAATTAGTTACATAATCAGTCATATAATCAGATACAGCCATAGAATGAATAAAATAATCAATTTTTTCATTTAATAATATTTTTTCAATAGTATTCTTTAAATCTATTGTTCCGTTAATTTCAATTATCTTTACTTGCTTATTTTGTGGTTTTAAAGATTGTTTACTACATATATAATAAATCATTATATCTTTTTCTTTTAATAATTCATTTGCAATCATCATTCCTAATTTACCAGTTGATGAGTTTGTTATTCTTCGAACATTATCTATTTTTTCGCTAGTTCCTCCAGCTGTAATAATTATTTTTTTCATAAGTACACCTTCTTATCTAAATATTTTTTATTTATATATACTTTTTTTAGTATCTTCTCACTATCTTCATTTTTCACTTGTTCATTTATTGTATTTATACCTAAATTTACTTTTTCATAATTGATATTAATATCTTGACCTAAATTAACAGGAATAATTATATAATCACCAGTATTGAAATAATCATTTCCTAAAAATATTTCAAAAGACTTTAATTCTTGTAATAAATTTCCTTCTATTTTGGAAAACATAGTTGTACATCCATCTCCAAATATCATTTGATTTTTTAAATAGTTATATTGGTTTAATAATATTTGATATCTTTCAAATAAATCTAAGTATTTCTTTACTTTGTTTTCATCATATTCTAAGTTTACTTTATAATAGTTTTTATTGTATGGATTTATATCATTTGTACATATGGTAACTATTTTCTTATCTATTTCTATCATACGTATGATAGAGTCTCCCTTATCTATAATATCTGGTGCCCATATATATAATTGTCTATCATTATCGTATTTTCTAAATCCTATTATTTCTATATAGTCACCTAAATCCAGTTTATTTAAATCTTTATATTCTTTTATAAAAGCATTATAACTATTATTAAAATTACTTATTAATTGATATAAAGATATACAGTTTTTAAAATTTACTAATTCTTTTCTTGAATCAAATTCTACATTGTGAAAACTATCTCGGTTTAAGGTATCTGTATATAATAAATTAAATTCTTTTATTAAATCATCTAATGTTTTCATAATAATTTCTCCTTTTTTAAATATTTTACTATTTCAGCTGTTTTCGGAAGTTTTCCTTTAGCTTCATATCCACATGCTAAATGACCTATTGAAGGATTAATAAATTTATAACCATATTCTTTTAATCTTTCGATATTGTTTTGAACAATTGGATTTTCATACATATTATTATTCATGGCTGGTGCGAATACTACTTGAGCTTTTGTAGCCATAATAGTTGTCGATAACATATCATCTGCTATACCATTTGCAACTTTTCCAATTATATTAGCTGTTGCTGGTATGATTAAAAATAAATCGGCTTTAGTAGCTAAAGATATATGATGTACATCTCGATAATCAGGACATTCAAACATATTGGTTATTACTTTATTACCTGATAAAGTTTCTAAGGTTAGGGGAGTAATGAATTTTGTTGAATTTTCTGTCATTATAACATCCACATTCGCTCCATTATTTTTTAAGTAACTTATAATACTACAGGCTTTATATGCAGCAATTCCCCCTGTAATTCCAATTACAATATTTATATTTTCAAACATATTTTTCCCTCCTCAATTTAATTTTATGATAAATTTATTGATAAGTAAAATATATTTGTGTTATAATGGATATAAGGAGGGATTATAATGAATGTTGATTTAGAATTATATAGAGTATTTTATAATGTAGCTAAAAATAAGAATATGACTAAAGCTAGTCAAGAATTACATATTTCACAACCAGCTATTTCGCAATCAATAAAGAAATTAGAAGATCAATTAGGAGGAACGCTATTTTTAAGAAGTAATAAAGGAATGGAATTAACTGAAGAAGGTAAAATGTTTTATGAATACGTAAAAGGAGCATTAGAGCTTATTAATAATGCTGAAAATGAATTTACGTCTTTTAAAGATTTATCAAAAGGGGAGATAAAAATAGGGTGTTCTACTACACTTACTAAATTAATTCTTGTTGATGCTTTAAAAAAATTTCATTTAGATTATCCTAATATAAAGATAAATATAACTAATGATTTAACTAATAATTTAATTAATGATTTAAAATTAGGTAAATTAGATTTTGTTATCTTTAATGAAAGTAATATTAAAGAAACTAGTTTAAATTTAAAAAAGATCAAAGAATTAAAACAAGGATTTATATATCATTCTGATTATTATAAAGATGATATAGATGATTTTACATCATTAAATAATTATCCATTAATTTTACAAAAAGAAGAATCTAATAGTCGTAAATTACTAGATTATATTGCTTTAAAAAATGGTATTAAATTAATTCCAAGTATGGAAGTAGTTAGTCAAGAATTGATTACCGAATTTACTAATATAGGATTAGGTATTGGCTTTTCTATTATTGATTTAGCACTAGAAAAATATCCTCATCTAAAAGAACTAAAAATTAATAAAAAAATACCAAATGTAAATATATATTTGGCTACTAATAAAACTATATCATTAACGTTTGCTAGTAAAATGTTTATTAAGTATTTAAATAAGTAAAAGGAAGATTAGCAGATCTTCCTATTTTTTTAAGACATATGCTTTGCCATGTTCAATTGGATTTGATAAATTAATTTCATTATATTCACCAGCAAATATACGAAACATTGCACCACTTATAATATTATCAAATACTGTTTTTATACTTCTCGCACCGCTTTTTAATTCTATTGCTTTAGTGGCTACATAATCTATAAATGAATCATCATATGAAAATTTTATTCCCATAGAGTCAAATAGTATTTTATATGTATTTATTGGACTAAAATCTGACTCAATTAAAATTTTTTTGATATCATCTTTTGTCAAAGGATTCATAGCAACTGTTTTGGAAAAACGGCCCATTAATTCACGCAATATACCGTAACTAACAAAATCAGAATTGGTAATTAAACTATAATCGTCGTTCTTAACCATATCTGTAAATGCACCTAAGGCAATAACTGATAACTTTGATGTTTCAAACTTAAGATCTTTAAAATAAAATGTAGAACCATCCAGTAGTTTTAACAATGATCTTTGAACTCCAAATCTAGAAATATGGTCATGACTTGATTCTTTCTTTTCGGCTAATTTATCAAATTCATCTATAACGAGGATTCCTTTTTGAGCCAATTCCATTTTTTTACCTGATGCCAAATATAAATCTTCTAACATGCTGTTTATATCTCTTCCAACATATCCAGTTTCAGAAAGGGAAGTAGCATCTTCAATAACTATAGGGACATTATAAATTTGTGATATTCTTTTTAATATTTCTGTTTTTCCAGTTCCAGTTGGACCATAAATAATTAAATTTTCTTTTAATTTTGTCATCATATCTTTACTTAAGTTACTATTAATAACTTTTTGATTTTTAAAAATAGTAGTTAGTATCTGCATGATTTGTTCATCTTGTGCAACAATAGTTTCTTTAATTTTGGAATACACTTTAGATATATCAGTATCATTGTTTAATAATTTACTATCATATTCTTTATCGCTTTTAATTTTTTTTATAATATCTTCATCTGATATTTTTTCAAATTTATCATTTATAGAATCATAAAAGAAAAGTTGTCCAATATCCTTTTTATAATTTTTCATAAAATCTTCAATATCTAATGTATTATTGTTATTTGAAGTTAATTCATCTAATGATTGAAAATTAGCTATAAACTGATTATTATTTTGTTTACTATTTGTTGGAAGTGGAAAACCAATATTTTTGGATATAGATATAAATTTTTCTCCTGTATTTCGAAAATTCATTATAAAACCACAGGCTACACCTATTATTTCATAATATTCTTTGCTTATTCCATTATCATTAAATTCTTTTTTTTCAATTATATATGCGATACCTAAATTAACCATGAGTATCCCTCCTTAAAAAACTATAATTATTGTATCAAAATGATAGGTTATATTCAATAAATTAACTATTCCAAGTTATAATAAAAAATAGTTTATATATAAATTACTTCAAGATGTTGACAAATAGGTATAAATTTTACTTATTTGTCTTTTTGTATGTAGAAATATATATATCTAGTATTTATTAATTGTATTTCAAATTGTTTATTATTAGTATATTAATTTTTCCTCACAGCATCTAATTGGTTAAAGTAAGCTTAGTTTGTAATATAATTATTAACTATTTGTTTGTAAATAAAAAATTATTGTCAAATTCTTTTGCCAATAGTCTAAAAAAGGTTAAATCTTTTTCTTCAATTCATTAATAAAAATTTTATATTTAATAAATTCTTGATCTTGATTATTAATCTGTAGAACATATAATATTTTGCCATATAAAATATTTAAATACTTTTTTTCACTAATAGAAATGTTTATTCTATTTAAATGCGAATTTAATCCATATTTTTTAATATAGTATATCTCTTGACGAATTTTTTTTCGATATAAAGAATTAACTTGTAGTTTCTTATTGACATTTATTCCAGTAACACTTTGTCTATTATTCTTTTTTATTACTTTTGTCTTTTTATTATTTAATTCTAATCTATATTTGTATAACATTTTTCGAACTTTAATAATGATAATACTTGGATTAAAATTACCGGAGAAAGTTAAATCATCAGAATATCTAGTATATGATATATTCTTTTCTGCACACCATGAACCTAATTCTTCATCAAATTCTTTCATTACTAAGTTAGAAATGTAAGCTGATGTTGGAGCTCCTTGAATTAAGTGATTGTTGTAAGTACATAATTGAGTTAACAATATTCCAATTGATTTGGGAAAATAGTTTTTTGAAAAGCAATTATAATATATACTGTCAAATTCAATATTATCAAAAAAATCAATTATATCCAATTTTAAAATAATATCTTTGTTTAAATGAACAATAGCATTATCTTTTAAACATATTCCTTTTTTATATGCTTTAGCATATTTTGATATAGAAAAATTATTTAAAATATTAGATAAAATATTTCTTTGAATAGTTTTTAATAAGTCATTTGGTTCATAAATAGTTCGATATTGACCATTTCTTTTTTTAATTTTAAAAACATTATAATTATTTTCTATATTATTACTTAAAGAATATAAAATTTTAATGTATCTTTTACTATTTTTACATTTAAATAAATTAAGAGATAGTAAAAAGTTATTACACTCTTCAACACTAGTGTATTTCCACATTTTTACTACCTCCTTAGCAGT
>CACZQD010000115.1 GCA_902783215.1 uncultured Erysipelotrichaceae bacterium | reverse complement strand
TATCGTAAATGATGGAGATTAAGACGCAACGTTAAAAGGTCTTACAGTAGGACCAGTAAAGTGTTCAGTAAATGGAAATGAAAGTGATCAATCAGCAGTAAATGTATGTCAAAATATAGAATATACATTAAAATATGCAGATGGATCAACATTACAAACAAATAATGATAAACTATTAAGTAAAGAGACAAAACAACTTAAATTAACCCTAACATATAAAGAATTTAATGATGCTACTAAATTACCAACAAATAATGTAAGTATATCTAACTTAGGAATAGAATTAGTATATGAAGCAGATCAAACAGCTAAGACTAATAGTGATGGTAGTACTCCATATGTCGATCCATATGATTATCATGTAGGAGATACATTTACAATATCAGGAGATCAATATTATGTAATAGCAGATAGTGAAAGAACATCAGACTATGTAACAGCATTAAAAGCAACACCATTAACAGTAGCAGAAGTAAATACATATGGAACAGGACATGTAAATATGTATAATGGTAGTTCAAGTGATTCATACTATCATCAAGCATCAGATCTAAATGGTTATGGAGGAATGGCATACTATAGTAGTGCAGATTGCGGATATGGAAGCGATAGTAATAACACAGATTCAGGATGCACCACATCATATAATTCATCAGAAATAAAATATGTAGTAGATGCATGGGCAGCAGATAAATTTAAAAATGATGAATTAAAGAAAGTAGATAATTATAAGGCAAGATTAATTTCATTAGATGATTTAACAAATAATTTAGGTTATTCATTGGGACAAGTTAATCCATCCACTATGGGATATGTAAAATCAGAATTCACACCAAGTTGGGTATATTCTGGCAATTTGTATTGGACAATGAGTCAATATCAAGACTCTTCCTCGGATGTGTGGATCGTGAACTACGACGGCAACTTGAGCGACAACGGCGTCTACAACTTCAGCGGCTCCGGTGCTGTCCGCCCAGTTATAAATCTCTATAAATCTAAACTCTAAAACTAAAAATTAAGAAGGAACAAAGTGCGGTAAAGAGCACTTTGTTTTGGTGATAAGTATATGCGGACATAGTAGATGCAGTCCATTGCAGAGCAATAGCTAGTGCGTAGTCGTTTCGTCCGGTTGACATAGTCAAACGGCAAGAGCTGAAGGAAATATATAAAATGAAGCAGAAAAATGACAGTAGGAAGTAAGGATAGACATGCGCGTCCGAGATGTGTGAAGCCATTCTAGGGCGCGTCGGCGTGATTTTATAATAAGTTACTTTACACTCTCAAATGTAAAGTAGCTTTTTTTTTATACAGTTTTATTGCTTTATTTTTTATTGTTGTTATAATTAGAATGTAATGTCATAGGGGTAATTAATATAATTACTGAGCAGAAACTATAAAAGAATAAAAGTGACATTATGTGTTTGTGGAGTTTGAATATTTTGTATTCAAACTTTCTTTTTTTTCTTTTTTATAGTAAAATATTTGAAGAGGTGTTTATATGAGTTTAAAAGCAGGTATTGTAGGGTTACCTAATGTAGGTAAAAGTACTTTATTTAATTCTATTACAAAGAAGAATATTTTAGCGGCTAATTATCCATTTGCTACTATAGAACCTAATGTAGGGGTTGTTACTGTTCCGGATGAGAGATTAAATTTTTTGAATGATTTATATTGTCCTAAAAGTTTAGTACCTACTATTGTTGAGTTTTTTGATATAGCTGGACTTGTTAAGGGAGCTTCTAAAGGAGAAGGTTTGGGTAATAAGTTTTTGTCACATATTAGAGAAGTAGATGCTATTGTTGAGGTAGTTAGATGTTTTGAAGACGGGAATGTTATTCATGTTGAAAATAATGTTGATCCTGTTAGAGATATTGAAATTATTGATGTAGAATTAATATTAGCTGATTTAGAGATAGTTGAAAATAGATTAGGTAAAATTGAGAAAAAAGTAACAATGTCGAAAGATAAGGAAGGTTTAAAGGAAGTTGCAGTTTTAAAGAAAGTAAAAGAAGGATTAATTAATAATGAACCTAGTAGAAGATTAAGTTTATCTGATGATGAGTTAAAAATACTAAAGCCTTTTAATTTATTAACTCTTAAACCTATTATTTATGTTGCGAATATAAGTGAAGATGATTTATTAGAACAAAGTAATAAGTATGTTGAAATAGTTAAAGAGTATGCCATAAAGGATAGTGCAGAAGTTATTGTTATTTGTGCGAAAGTTGAATCAGAATTAGTTGATTTAGATGAAGATGAAAAGAAAGTATTTTTAACCGATTTAGGTGTTTGTGAAAGTGGATTGGATAAGTTAATTAAATCTACTTATAAATTGTTAGGCTTAGAAACATTTTTTACGGCTGGTTCTGATGAAGTTAGAGCTTGGACTTTTAAAACTGGTATGAAAGCTCCTGCTTGTGCGGGTATTATACATACCGATTTTGAAAAAGGTTTTATTAAAGCTGAGATTATGAGTTATGATGATTTAAAAGAATTAGGTACTGATAAGAGTGTGAAAGAAAATGGTAAGATGCGGCTTGAGGGTAAAGATTATCTAATGAAAGACGGAGATATTTGCTATTTTAGATTTAATAAATCATAGGAGGAATTTATATGCGAAAGAAAGTTGTTGTTTTAGGTGGAGGTACTGGTTTATCTTATTTATTAAGTGGATTAAAGCAATATCCTGTTGATATTACAGCTATTGTATCTGTATGTGATGATGGTAGTAGTACTGGAATATTACGAGAAGAGTTTAATATTCCAGCGGTTGGTGATGTTCGTAAAGTATTAGTTTCATTGTCGGAAACAGAACCTTTAGTTATGGAGCTTTTTAATTATCGATTTAAGACAACTAGCGATTTAAATGGACATACGGTTGGTAATTTGCTTTTAACTGCTTGTAAAGAGATAAGTGGTAATTTATCTGATGGAATTGAATCATTAAGTAAAGTGTTAAATTTAAAGGGTAAAGTAGTTCCGTTAACTGAGGATAATGTTACCCTTGTTGGTGAAATGGAAGATGGTACTATCATAGAGGGGGAGCACCATATCACACTTCGCTCAAGTAAACAGAAAATAAAAAGAGTATATTATAAAGAAGATGCTACACCAACTAAAGAAGCTATTAATGCCATATTAGATGCTGATTTAATTGTTTTAAGTATGGGTAGTTTATTTACTAGTATTATTCCTAATTTAATTTGTAAAGATATATTAGATGCTATTGATAATAGTAAAGCTAAGATAATGTATTGTTGCAATATGATGACACAACCTGGTGAGACTGATGGATTTAGTGTGACAGATCATGTTGATATGTTAAATAAATATTTAGGTAAGAAAAAAATATCTGTTGTTATTGCTAATAATGGTAAATTAGATAAAAAGTTATCTCAAAAATATGAAACTTTAGAACAAAAAGATTCAGTTACATATAACGAGAATGATTTTAATAAATATAATTTACAAGTTATTGGTGATGATTTAGTTACTATTAGTAATAATATGATTAGACATAATACTTTAAAATTAGGCTTTCATATTTTCTTTTATGTTATGCAAAAGTAGGTGATATAATGTCCTTTACTGGAGAATTGAAGAATGAATTAAGTAAATTATCATTAGATCGATTAGAGACTATTTCACAGTTATCCGCACTTTTAAAAAATAGTGCGGTTGTTGGTAAAAAAATCAAATTTACAACAGAAAATTCATCAATTGCTAGGATGGTTTTTAATCAATTAAAAAATATATATGGAATAGTTCCAAATATTACTGTAAGGCATGGATATAATTATAATAAACATTATATGTATATATTATTAATTAAAGATAAAATTGATTTAATAGTTGAAGATTTATGTTTAAATAAAAACATACCAGATGATTATATAGTTGATGATGATATATTAATTAAATCATATTTAAGAGGATTATTTATGGCTAGTGGTAGCGTGAATGATCCTAAAAAGTCTAGATATCATATGGAGATATCAACAGACAATCTTAAGTATTGTGAATTTATTCAAAAATTAATGAATAAGTATAATTTAAATGCAAAGACAATTACTCGGGAGCACAGACATATAATATATTTAAAAGAAGCTGAAAAAATAGGGGATTTTTTAAGGTTAATGAATTCTGTAAATTCTTTATTTTATTATGAAGATATTCGTATATATAGAGATCATAAGAATATGACTAATCGTTTAAACAATTGTGAACAAGCTAATGTTGATAAAGTTATTTCAACAGCTTTAAAACAGGTAGGGAATATCGAAAAGATTAAAGAAAAAGCAAGTTTAGATTTATTAGATAAGAAAACAAAAATGATAGCTGAATATCGTTTAAAATATAAAGATGCATCATTATTAGAATTAAGTCAAATAATATCTTTAGAAACGGAAGATAAAATTACTAAGTCTGGTTTATATCATCGATTTAAGAAAATAGAAGATTTAGCCAATAGAATTAAATAAAGTATCGATTTGAAAAAAGATACTTTTTTTGGTAGAATATACAATGCTTTTTGGGGGATTAATATGAGAGTAAAAAAGGAAGAGACAATAAAGAAGTGCTACGAGTTTATTGAATTAATAGAAAAAGCGGGATATTTTATTAAGGTAACGGATAAACGTTTATTTAGTAATGGTGACATGATTTGTGATTTTTGGAGAATGAATAGAGATAATGTTTATAAAATCGCTCTTCAAGAAAAGGATAAATATCCATTAGCTTATTATTTAATTTATAATAGGTATCATAATAAAAAAATTAAGTTAAATAATGAAGAAAAAGCTATTGAATTGTTTAAAATGATTGAGAAAGATAGGGATAGATTCTTAGATAATAAGTGTTTTTATGATGGTACATATATTAATACTTTTTTAAATAATCATTTGGATTATGCATGGAAGATGATTCAATTAAGAAAGTATAAAAATAGGTATCCTAATTCATATATCAATATTTATTTGATGAAACATAGTAAGGTTGCTAAAAAGACTAATTTCTTATTAGAAGTAATTGAACATAAGAAATCATTTATTCAAACAACGGATACTTATATGTTTGATAATGGAGATGGTTTGTATTCTTTTTGGCTTCATCATAAAGAGATTATTCTTTATATAACTAAACTTGATTATTATAAGAATATGTATCCTACTGCTTGTAAGATAATTGCTAAAATGTCTAAGAAAAAAAAGTATACTTTAGATGAAAAAGGGTTAAGTTGTCTAGAGATTATTAATACTAAAGGACACTTATTAAAACAGTATGATAAAACTAAATTGATAAGTGGTACGGTAGCCTCAAGCTTTATTATAAATCATTTTGATGTATTATATCGTTTAATAAATGAAGATGAGAATAAAAATAAGTATCCAGTGGCTTATGAATTATTGGTAGAATATAAAGAAAGTAATAAAGAACTATTGAGTGTAGAAGAAAGATGCTTAGAGTTTTATGCAGTTGTTGAAAAAGATAAAGTCATGTATAGTCAATATACTGATAAAACTTTTAGCGATGGAACTATGTTCAAAACTTTATTAATGGCTTATCGTAATGAAGTATATGAATATATTATGTTGGATGAAAATAAAAATAAATATCCAAATGCTTATAAAATAATTATGGATGATTATAAAAAGATTTTGTTGAGAAAAAAGAATACCATATTATTGAAGTTACAAAGATTAAATTATGATGAATATAAAATGAATATTGAAAAGATATGTTTAGATAATAATATTGATGTAATGAAAAATACTAAAGTTATATATGGTATTTCTTATCCAGAATTGGTTAGTAAGATTAATTATTTGAAAAAACATGGTATTGATATTACAGATGAAAATGGTCTTTTGAATTCTATTTTTATAATGGATAATAAAGAATTAAAAAAGCAATATCAAATTAGTACGGAAGATTTAATAGAAGAATATTTTGATGTTCAAAAGGTAAAAATTTTGCGAGGTAAAAAATGAAAGAGAATTATTTAAAAGAACAATGTCAAGAATATTTTGATATTGTTGAAAAAGATAAGACAATCGTATGTTATAACGATCAACGAAAATTTAAAAATGGTAATTATATTAAGAACTTTTGGAAAAGAAATAGTTATTTTATCTATCAAGAAATTTCTTTAGCAGAGAATAAAGAAAAATATCCAAACGCATATATAATTCTTTCAAATTTATATAATAAAGGAATTTATTATTTAACTGATGAGCAAAGATTTCAAGAGTTTTTTAATAAAATGGAAGAATTAGGATATATGATAACTAAAGATAATAAACTAGTTTTTTCTGATGGTTATAAATATTCTTCATTTATTATTAGGTATCATGATTATATTGTCAATTATGCAACGGAACATTCTGATCAGTTTCCTAAATCATTTAAAATAATCAAGGATTATTTAATAAATAAGGATGCTTTTTTAACCAAATGTATTGAATTTTTTGAAATGATTGAAAAAGATAATAAAATGATTTCATCTAATGATACTAGATTATTTACTAATAATGAAAAAGTCAAATATTTTTGGTTTAGAAATTATGAAAAAATATATACAATTATTTGTTCTGCTGAATATCGAAAAAAGTATCCTAATACTTTTACAATATTAAATGAAGTATATATTACAAAGAAGGAAAGGCAAAAAACTAATCCTATTAAGAGAGATAGAAGTGTTGTGATAAGTTTTGAAGAAAAAATGCATACGATACTATCTTTTATGGAAGAAAACAAACGTAAAGTAAATGTTCATGATAATATTTGCTTTCTAGATAATACAAGGTATTATTATTTTTGGAGTAATCATACAAACGAATTTTCAAAAACTATTAAACTAGAAAAAAATAAAGAAAAGTATCCCTTTGTTTATAATATGTTATCAAAAATGCCAGTTATTGTAAAAAAAAGAGATAGATCCTTTAGTGATAAAACAAATGAATTGGTAAATTTAGTAGAGAAACACGGCAATATGAAATTTGTCTATAATCGAAATAATAGATTTAGTGATAATACTAAATTATTTAGTTTTTGGTATAATCATTGTGATCTTATATACAAAACAATTTGTGAGTTGGAAAAAGAAGGAACTAGATTAGGTTATACTATTATAAAGGAAGAATATGCCAAAAAGAAATTTGCATATGATGATAAGATAATTGAATTCATTGAGTTAGTTGAACAGTATGGGCAAGTGTTATCAAGTCAACAGGAATTAATATTTAGTGATGGTAAAAAAGTAGAAAGTTTTTGGGATTTTCATAAACAAGACATTATTATTAAATTTTGTGATGAGAATATCCGAAAAAAATATCCAAATGCTTGTATTTTATTACAAAGGTTGTTTTATCAAAAACAATTTATGAAGATTAGATTTTTAGAGTATTTGGAGTTGATTGAAAAATATAATTCGTTGTTATATGGTTTTCCAGCATTAAAGTTTTCTGATCAAACGTGTGTAAGAAGTTTTATCTTTTATCATCGTGATTATATTTATAATGAAATAGAAAATGATGAATATAAAGAAAAATATCCAATAGCTTATGGTATTTTAAAATGTAATAGTATTAAAAGAAAAGTTAAAATAAAAAAATAGATATGTGAAAAAAGCAAAATATGCTTTTTTTATTTATATACTAGGAAAATGCTTGGTATTTTGTCAAAATTATTGACACAGGTACATATGTATGTTATACTAATGGTACAACTTAGGAGGTAACCATCTATGGAACATATAAAAAAGGGATATATCTT
>CACZQD010000114.1 GCA_902783215.1 uncultured Erysipelotrichaceae bacterium | reverse complement strand
TTTAGCAGAAATCCCTTTAAAACAAAGCAAATCCTGTAATTCGTTAATTCGTGTCATAGTATAACATTGACTTCTGCTACTGTTAATGGTTCTGCTTTTAAAGCTACAACATAATCTTGACTTGCTGGACTATTCTGTATGACATAAAAATCTATATCATTAACTTTTATCTCATCAGCCTTTTGATAAGGTGTATTTAATTCTGCATCAACGCTCTTACCGCTTTTGTATTCTATATTGTTACTGCTTAATATAACTGTTGCTAAAACAGTTACTACTATTGATATTATTCCTCCTATAAAGAATGAAATTATATTTCCTTTTATATATTTTTTACTGAGGATTTAGTTTATAATGACTCCACTCAGATACGTTTTTTAGCCATTGTTTACAGTCTCCTCTGGAATAATTGTACAACTATCAATACAATTACAATCATTTTCGCTATATTTATATTGATATTGATTTTGTTGATAAGTTATTCTAACACATCCATTCATAGTATCCCCACTGTTTGGATTTGTTACATCTGTTTTATCTAAATATCCATCATCAATAATAGTTTGTAACATAACGACAAAACTTTTAGAATTATCAGATAATGAATACTTTTGCTTAATAAACCAATTCTCACTTGCTTGTTCAATTGATTCTATTTGTCTTTTTTCTGTACTTTCTTTGGAATTATTAATCGTTTTTGTAACTAGTGGGATAGTTATAACAGATATAAGCGCTAAAATAGCTATTACAGCTAACAATTCTATTAATGTAAATCCTTTTTTCATAGTTATTACCTCTCTTACTATGTAATTATATCAAAATTTTTTATATATGACTAGCAAATTTGATTTTTTTTCAAAAAAAGTCTATAATTTTATAGGCATGTATTTTAATTATAATGTATAATTAAATTAACAATTTATATAGAAAGGAGGATTTTATGAAGTTTTTTGATAGTATTCCAACTAAAGTATATGCTTTGGGTGGTTTAGGTGAAGTTGGAAAAAACATGTATTGTATTGAAACAGGTAATGAAATTATTATTACTGATGCTGGAGTCACATTTCCTGGTTCTGAATTACCTGGTGTTGATTATATTATTCCAGATTTTTCTTATTTGAAGAAAAATGAAAGAAAAATTAAAGCTTTGTTTATTACGCATGGACACGAAGATCATATAGGAGCTATTCCATTTTTAGTTCAATCAATTAATATTCCAGCCATATATGCTCCTAATCAAGCAATTGGTTTAATTAGAAAAAAATTCGATGAACGAGGAATAAATTATAAAAACTTATATGTGTATACAGAAACAACTAAAGTTAAGTATAAATTACATAATGTTTCATTTATTAGAACTACTCATTCTATTCCTGATTCACATAGTATTGTAATTGAAACTCCAAACGGTGTGATCGTTACAACAGGAGACTTTAAATTTGACTTTACTCCAATCGGTCCAATGGCAAATTTACATAAAATGGCTCAAGTTGGTTCTAAAGGTGTTACACTACTTTTAAGTGATAGTACTAATGCATTAAATGAAGGTATGAGTATTTCGGAATCTAAAGTAGATGAAACTTTATCAGAACTTTTTATTCAGCACCAATCTCGTATTATTATTGCAACATTTGCATCTAATATATACCGACTAAAACATATTGTAGATACGTGCAAAAGAAATGGAAGAAAGATAGCTATATTTGGTCGTAGTATGGAAAATAATATTGATATTTCTTTAAAAGAAGGATATATTAAACATAAAGAAATATTTGTTACTCCAGAAGAAGCTAATCGTCTTGATCCTTCTAAAGTATGTCTTTTATGTACTGGAAGTCAAGGTGAACCTTTAGCAGCTTTAAGTCGTATAGCTAATGGTACTCACAGACAAATTAAATTAAAACAAGATGATCTAGTTGTCTTTTCTTCATCAGCTATACCTGGTAATGCAGCAAGTATTGCGAAAACAATTAATAAACTTTATTTACAAGGTGTTAAAGTTTATACAAATAAATCGTTAAGTGAAGTTCATACATCAGGTCATGGTAATCAAGAAGAATTAAAACTTATGATTCATTTAATTAAACCAAAATATTTTATGCCATTCCATGGTGAATATAGAATGCTAAAAAGACATGCTGAATTAGCTCAAGAATGTGGTCTACCAAAAGAGAATACTTTTGTACTAGAAAATGGAGATACTCTTTTAATTAATAAAGGAAAGATTACTAGGGGTCCAAAAATACTTGCCGAAGATATATACGTTGATGGTAATCGTGTTGGAGAAATCGGTAGTGTTGTTATGAAAGAACGTAAAATAATGTCTAATGATGGTATTGTTGTTGTTATTGCTAACATTGATACCAAAAATAAACAACTACTTGGTAATCCAAATGTAACAACTAGAGGTTTTGTACAAATTCAAGAAAATATTGATTTGCTTAAGGATATTGAAAAATTTAGTAAATCAATTATTGAAAAGAAAATAGTTAAACATATTGTTTTCAATGAAATTAAGGCAGATCTAATTAGTGAACTTTCAACTTATATTCACGAAAAAACAGGAAGAAATCCTGTTATTATGCCTGTAATGGTTGATATCAAAAGAGATTAGTCTCTTTTTTCTTTTTGTAATAATATATAGCTAAACAATAACCAATAAGTAATAATAGTACTCCAAATGTTTCTACATAATCAACATCCTTAATACCAGTATTAGGTACACTTACGTTAGTCGTTGTATTTTTTATATTGGTTTTATCTATTATTTTATCATTGATAATTTCTAAATAACTATCATCTTTAGCTACTTCAAAATAATAATTATCTTTTAATAATTGATACCCACTACTAGTCTTTATTTCTTTTAAATAGTATTTACCATAAAATAAATTATTATAGTTTAGTTTACCATTAACTGTAGTTACAGTATCTATAAGATCTCCTTTATGATAGTAAATAAATCCATCTTTACTAACAATATCATCTGCTGCATATAGTTCGAATGTAACATCATTTAACATTTTACCATCACTACCCTTTTTTGTCATATGAATATTACCATATTTAATTATTTCTTTATTATATAATTCATAATATTCATCTAACTCATTATCAACGGTTATACGAATATCATCAGCTAAAGTATAACTATCTTTACTCGATAACTGTTTAATAATAAATTCACCATATGGAATATTCATTTCAATTAATCCATTTTTATCTGTTTTATATTCTTTAATTAAATTATTATTTAAATCATATAATCCAAACGAAGCATTTTCCTCATCAAAAAATCGATTAGTTAAATCACTACCATAAAGTTTATGAATAGTCACTTTCTTTTTTTTAGCTTCATCATAAACATCAACAGTAGGATTATCATTATCTTGATTTAAAGTAACATAGTACTTATCTGTATTGAGTTTATATCCTTCAGGTGCTTTTATTTCTTGTAAATAATACTTATATAGTGGTATTTTAGGAAAATATCCTCTTCCATTTTTGTCTAATGTAACCGTATCAATTAATGAATTATTAGAATAGTCATATAAACCATATACTGCTCCCTCAAATGAATTATTAACTTGTGAATTAACGGTCTCACTATCTTTCTTTTGAACAGTTAAACTTCCTTTTGATGCATAAAAACGAATACTAGTATATACTTCATTTACTTTACCAGGTAATATCATATTTTGAGAATTCGCACTATAATATAATTCATAATTTTTGGTGTTAGTATCACGTCTATAAAGTTCTATGGTATAATATCCCGAACTATTAGCTTTAACTTTTAATGTATTACCACTTTTATTAACTTCTAAATCACTACCCTGTACATTTATATTATAATTAGATAACACCTTATTTGTATCAGTAATAGTGTATTCATCACCCGTAATAATTTGATATGAATATCCATTTAAATTAGGTAATAATTTATACTGTTTGACAAGATTTTTAATTTCATTAATCTCCGATGTATATGCTGTAATTTTACTTCCATGATAAACATCTGTAAAATAAATATCATCAAGCATAGTCTGCCATATTAAATATTGCGTTATACCGTACCATTTAATATCAGTATGATTACCATATCCATAACCAAATTTAGCAATTAAATTAATTTCATTTAACTGTTCTTGAGTTAAACCAATAATACTATTATAACTAGTATATCCTGTATATGTTCCTGTTACATCTGGATTAAATGGATCAATACAATAAACTAATGTACCATTTGATTTATGAAGCATAAATGGCGCACCATTTCTGGTATTTGATCCTTTTACTCGCGTAATATACATATTAGGTATTTGAGTATCATAATACATCGTATCCGTTAAACCTGACACACTTGCAACCCCTATTATTCCCATTATTATTAGTAATAATAATTTTTTCATAACTTTTCCTCCTCACTTATATGATTCGATAAAAGTTTTGAATTTCCTTCTTAAAAATGAAAAAAGTGATTAAATCACTCTTTTTTTGGGAATTAAGACCTTTTGATAATTGTTATTTACATCTAAATTAGATATATTATGTTTATTAAACATTGTTTTTACTAAACTTAAGGCATCAATAGGATTTTCCTCATATAATTCTTTAAACCTTTTTAAAACTATTTCCATTTGCTCTTCAATAGAACAATTATTGAATATTTCCATTGACTTAATGTCCTCTAAAACTAATTGCTTTAATTTTATAATAGAATCATTTTTATAGTTTTCATATACATCACTAACTAGTTTTTTATCTAATTCTGTTAACTTATCACAATCTAATGGTTGCCTATCATCTTGTTGTTTAATTATTAGTTCATTCATTAATTTTTCATTATCTGGCCAAATAATACCTGTTCTTGTTTTTTTATAATCATTTTCAAACAAATAGTAATCCCTTTTCTTTAAAAAATATAAATAATAATCTATTCGATAAAAATCTCTCTTTTTTTGATCAATTACCATTTCATTATAGAAAGCTATAGTATAAGCCTCTAACTTATTTTTTACATCATACTTCTTCATGCATACCCTCCACTTTTCAAAAAAAAGACTTTATCCATGAATATAAAGTCTTATAAAATAATACATAAAATAAAGAAAATTACCCCTAATACCATGGTAGTATAAGTAATAAATAACTCTCCACCACGTTCTTTACGATTTTTAAATAAACTGTCATTACCACCACTTATAATACTAGAAGCACCTTCCGCTTTACCACTTTGTAGTAATACAAGAGCAATAATTAAAATTGATACAATAATAAGTAATACTTGCATAATATTCCTCCTAGATATAATTTACCATAATTTAGATAAAATTGCAAGTTAATCATTAATTTTATTGATTTTATAAACTGTTTTATTAGATAAATCAATATTCTTTACTACCTTACTAAATTCATCGTAAGTTAATTCATCTATTTGTTTATATTCATCTAATATAACTTCTCCATAATTAATAACATTACTCATGATTTTATTATTAATTGCATAAATACTATCACTTTTATATATACTATTACTTTTCTTAACTTTTTTCTTACGATTAAAATCACTTTCTAATATATCTCTATTTTTTAATTCTTTATCAATATTCTTAATAATTTTATCGATCTTATCAGTTTCTGCAATTATAATGAATAATAAGTGTTTATCAGTATTTATCACATTTATATCAATATCGGTTGTAATAAGGCCTTCTTCTATCATTTTATCATTAAACTCTGATACTGACCCAAATTTAATGTCAAAGAACATTGATATATAGTTTTTAAATTTATTAATATCTAATTCTGTATTATTTGCAATTTTATAACCAATACTAACTCTTGGTATTTCAATATCCATCGTACAGTGATCTTTTTCTTTTTCTACTTCATTTGGTTCGTTATATTTTTTTAATTTAATTTCTTTAACGTCTTTAAATTCTTTATCTTCTTGATTTATTTTAATTAAATTAATAGTTTCTTTAGGATCAACATTACCAGTAATTGTTAAAAACATATTTGAAGGGTGATAAAAAGTATAATAACAAGTATATAAATCTTCTTTTGTTATTTTCTTTATACTAGATATTGTACCTGCAATTGGATATTTTATTGGATGTTTAACAAATGCATTATAGGTTACTCTCTCATAAAGACGCCAATATGGACTATCATCATACATTCTAATTTCTTGTTCGATTATACCTTTTTCTTTTTCAACATTTTGATCAGTAAAATAAGGTTCTTGAACAAAATCTAATAAATAGTTTAAGTTTTCTTCAAAAAAATTTGTCCCACTGAATAAGTAAGTTGTCTTAAAATTAGATGTATTTGCATTAGAATCGCTACCACGTTCTGAATAAAATTCAAATGGATCTTTACCATCTTTTTGTTCAAAAAGTTTGTGCTCCAAAAAGTGAGCAATTCCTAAAGGAAATTTTGATAAACGTGTTCTATCATACGGAACAAACTCATCGTTAATTGAACCATATTTTGTGGTGAAAGTAGTATATACACTATTAACATTGTATTTTGGAACTATATATACTTCTAATCCATTATCTAGTTTTTCATAATACAAAGTTAAATCCATCTTTTCTAAATTATATTTCTTCATTAGTATCATCTCCTTCCAATAAATAAATGGTATCGAGATGAACTTTATTTGCAAGTTTAACTACACTTTTTTTCGTAACTCGATTAATTTTTTTGATTCTATTATCTACATCATCACTATTTAAATATTCTATACCAGCATATAAATTAAGAATACTTTGGGGACTATCTTCTAATTCTTTAATACTATTAATATATGTTACTTTAGCTTTAATAATATCTTCATCAGTAAACATACCCTTTTGCATATTCTTAACTTCTTTTTTTATTAAAGAAACAGTTTCTTTAAAATTAGAAGAATTAATTCCTGCTGCAATAGTCATATTATTATTTAAAGCATGCATAGATGAATTAATTGAATAGCACAATGACTTTTTCTCTCGAACATTTTTAAATAGTTTTGAATCAGGACCTCCTCCTAAAATATAAGAATATACATTCATTACATAACGTTTTTCAAAATCAGTTGTTTTATCACATTTAAATCCCATTACTAATTGACTTTGAGAAATTTTTTGAGATTCTTTATAAGTTTTAGGTAGTAAATGTTTTCTTTTATCACTAATAAAATGACTTTCACTTTGTTTTTTTATTGTTCTTACCTTAAATTTATCACTTATAACTTTTCTAACATGATATTCTGTAACATCTCCAATAACAAAAATATCAATAATGTCACTTTTAATCATTTTTTTATAGTATTCATATAATTTTTTTGCATTTATTCCTTGTAAATCTTCTAAATATCCACAAGCTCTATATGAAAACATTGAATCAGGTGACATTAACTCTAACATACGCATTTTACTATATGCATTTGGATTTTCTTTAACCGATGCAATATTATCTTCTAGTCTTTCATATGCAATCGAAAAGGATTTCTCATTAAATCGTGTATAATTACGTGTATCCTCTGTACTTGGATTGAATAATATTTCACATAAAAAATCAACGGATTTATCAAACATGCCTTCTTCTGTATATTTTTCATTCAAAAAAGTAATGTCAAAACACATAACATTATATTTACCAGAAATATAATTAGAAACTCCATAATTAAGTTCATATAAATCTTCTGTTGCTATTTCTAAACTTCTTTTATTAGGATACTTTTTAGTACAATTACACAAAGTATTAATAAGTAAATTACGATATGTAATTTCTTCTTTATTTAGTTTATTCTTAAAATTAACTTCGACAGTAACTGTTTTAAATTTTTTTGTTTTAATTACGTGCAAATTATAAGTTTGAGTAGTAATTTTTTTATATTTCATAGCTCACCTCTTCCTTTTTAGTATATTTAAAAATTAATATATTATAAGTTAATTGCAGCATCTAAAGCAATTTCTATCATATCTTTAAATGCCATTTGTCTTTCTTCAGAACTTGTTTTTTCTCCAGTAACCAAACTATCAGAAATAGTTAAAATGCAAGCTGCTTTTTTATTCAATCTTTTGGCATTATAAAATAGTCCATATGATTCCATTTCAACTTCCATACAATCTTTATGTTCGTGCAAATGTTCTATATCAGTATATCCATAAAAAACATCAGAAGTATAAATACGAGCTTCTAATAATTCTTTTCCTAATTTCACTGCACTATCACGTATCACTTGATTTAAACTGTCACTAGATCTAACAATATCTTTTTTGCATCCATCTAATACTTTAGCATAACTACTCAAAGAATATGACTCAGTAACTAAAACAGTATCATATAAATTCAAATATGATGAGTATGAACCAGCTGATCCAATTCTAATAATATTGTCAACCCCATATTTTGTATATAACTCATGAGAATATATTCCAATACTAGGAATACCCATTCCAGATGCCATCACACTTATTTCTTTTCCTTTATAAAAACCAGTAAAAGCATACATTCCTCGAACATCATTAACTAACTTATAATCAGTTAAATACTCTTCTGCAATCATCTTCGCACGCATTGGATCTCCTGGCATTAATACTGTTTTAGCAATATCTCCTTTATTTGCATTATTATGTGGTGTCATAATTAGCCTCCTATTCATTACTAACTTAATTATAACATTTATTCCATATTTAGTAAACAAAAAAAGAGTTCAATAGAACTCTATCTCAC
>CACZQD010000113.1 GCA_902783215.1 uncultured Erysipelotrichaceae bacterium | reverse complement strand
GATATTATTCTTTCATCTGAACAATACTCAATAATATATTTATTATTCCTTTTACAAATGATAATGCCAATAGTTTTATCTTGATCAATACTTTTGATATTCTTATCTATATAATTCATATAAATTTGTATCTGACCTATATGTTCTTTTTTTAATTCTGTAACTTTTAATTCTACGACAACATAGCAACTATATTTTATATTAAACAATAATAAATCTATATAATTATATCTATTATTTATTTTTATTCTATATTCATTTCCTATATAAGAAAAACTTTCACCTAATTGTTTTAAAAATTGATCTAAATTAACTAATATATTTTGTTTTAGAGCATATTCTGTTAATTTAATTATTGATGAATTACTATTAACTACTATAGGATTAGGTACTAAATCAATTACATTTAATTTATCATTTTTTATTAATTTATTTTTAGTCGATTCATTTAATCTCTCATACTCTTGAAGTTTTATTTTCTCTTGCAATTGTCTTTTTGTTAAAGAATTTTTTTCACATATATTAACATAATAATTTATTTTATTAATATCATTTAATGGTAATAGTGTTCTATAATGACTCCAAGTTAATTTGGAACCCAATGGGTTCCATTTTTGATTTTTAAATACTTCATAAAATTTTCGCATGTATCGAAGATTTCTCTCATTGTATTTCTTACCCACATCTATAGCTAACTTTTCTGAATATTGTTTTATGATATTTTTACCATATTCTTTACCAGCCTCACTTAATAACTTGCCTATTTCAAAATATACTTTTACCTTGTTTCTATTTTTGGAATAATCTTGTATTTGATCATAAATTTCACTTTGTATTATTTTTTCTTTTATCTCATTATAATAATTCATAATACCTCCTTGTATATTTTATCCTCTACTTATAATATACAAGAAAAATATTATAAATCCTTTTAGTGATTTAGTTTTAATCAATTCTTTTATAGCTTCTATTTTATCAAATAAACATACTATCCATGCTTCTTTACATTTAGGGATAGTCCATATAGTTATAGGAAACATATGAGTTAGAATAATGTTTTCTTCTTTTTTAGTTAATCGATAATATTGTTTTGTTGTTTCTAATGATATTTTAGGATGTTTAAATAAATGAAATTTTACCTTCTTTTCTTTCCAATTATAAAGGTATAAATCGTGCAACAAAGCACCTTTTATAAGTTGTTTCTCATCACATTTAATATGATGTTTTTGAACAAATTTATAACTTAATAAAGCTACATTAATTGAATGTGTATACAATGTGGTATTACCATGAGAAGGATATTTTTTTAAGTCTTTAAATACTTGTTTACTAATAATATTTTTACTTAATTGATTAAATTTTTTCATATTACTATTATGTATTAATTCTATTTTAATTAATCAAAAAAGATTGAATTATTTTTCAATCTTTTCAACATTAACTAATACATCATGACCATTTAAATCAATCTTATCACTTAAACTATCAGATGAATCAATAGTAAGCGCTAAAGTTTCATTTTTAATAAATTCTAAGAATTTATCAACACATTTATCTATATCACTATCACCACTATATTTAATATTAATTCTATCTGTTATTTCAAAATCTTTTTCTTTACGAATATTTTGAATTTTAGATACAAATTCACGTGCTAATCCTTCTAAAATTAAATCTTCTGTTAAACGAGTATCAATAATTACAAAGTTATTATTTTCCATTGCAACATTAAATCCTTCTTTAGATGATGTTCTAATATCAACCATATTAGAATTTATTTCGTAATCTTCACCACCAATATTCATTGAAATAGTTTCATTATTTTGTAATTTATTTACATCTTCATCTGTAAGGTTTAATAATTTTTCTGAGTATTCTTTAATTTTAGGTCCAAATACTTTACCTACTTCTTTAAAATTAGGTTTTACTGTAAAGTTCATATATTCACTTAAATTAGTTGTAAATGTTACTTTTTTAACATTTAATTCTTCTTCAATTAATGGTACTAAATCGCTGATTAATGATTCATTTTTACCATCTATTAATGCTTCACTAATTGGTTGACGAACCTTGATTTTTACTTCTTCACGAATATTACGACCTAGACTAATTAAATCTCTTACTAAGTCCATTCTCTTTTCAATTGATTCATTAATCATTTTTTCATCATATACTGGATAATCAGTTAAATGAACACTCTCTTCATCAGTTAATTTAGTATATATTTCTTCTGATACATATGGTACAATTGGAGCGATTAATTTTACTATTCCTAATAATACTTCATAAGTTGTATTGTATACTGCTTTTTTTTCTAAATCTAATTCACTACTCCAAAATCTTCTTCTATTTCTTCTTATATACCAATTAGATAAATCTTCATTAACAAAGTATTGAATATCTCTAACTGTATTTGTTAAATCATAGTTATTCATATAATTAGTAACATTTTTAACTAGTTTATGATATTTAGAAAGTAACCATTTATCTATTTCAGGTCTATCTTTATATTCAACATTAAACTCTCTAGGATCAACATTATCCGCATTTGCATAAATAGCAAAGAAGTTATATGTATTTCTTAAAGTACTAAAGAATTTTGAATTTACTTCTTTTACACCTTTTTCATCAAAACGAAGTGGTGTCCATACTGGAGATGTATATAACATATACCATCTAACTGGATCCGCACCATATTTTTCCATTATTTCAACTGGATCAATAATATTACCTGTAGACTTAGACATCTTTTTACCATGAGCATCTAACATCATATCATTTACAACTACATTTTTAAAACTTGATTTACCAGAAATGATGGTTGATATAACTAGTAATACATAAAACCATCCTCTAGTTTGATCAACTCCTTCAGCGATAAAATCAGCTGGAAATTGATTTTCAAATAACTCCTTATTTTCAAAAGGATAATGAAATTGGGCATATGGCATTGCACCAGAATCAAACCACACATCCATAACATCTTTTACCCTAGTCATCTTTTTCTCACATTTTGAACACTTAATATGAATATCATCTACATAAGGACGATGTAGTTCAATAGATTCAACATCTATATCCTCAATTATTTTTTCCTGTAATTCTTTTCTTGAACCAATTACTTCACGATGACCACATTCGCATTCCCAAATAGGCATTGGACAACCCCAGTAACGATTTCTAGATATTCCCCAATCAACCATATTATCTAACCAATTAGAGAATCTTTTTGTACCAACATAATCAGGATACCAATTTATTGTGTTATTTTGTTTAATAATTTCATCTTTTAAAGCTGTGTTTTTAACATACCAAGCTGGTTTTGGAAATTGAATTAAAGGACTATGACATCTCCAACAATGTGGGTAATCATGTTTAATTTTCAACTTTTTAAATATTTTATCGTTTTCTTTAAAATATTTAATAATATCTAATTCTAATTCCTTATCAGTAACCAGTCTACCTTTCCAAGGGCCTTCAATATAACAACCATCTGGACCTACTGGATTTGTAAACCCAAAATTATTTTCACGGCACACTCTATTATCATCTTCACCGTAAGCAGGAGCAATATGAACAATACCAGTTCCGTCACTATCAGTAACATAATGATCAGCAAGCACTTCAAAACAACGTCCTTCAACATTAACAAAAGGCATTAATTGTTCATACTTTAATCCAACTAAATCAGTTCCTTGACATTTATCTAATACTTCATATTCATCACCTAAAACTTTATTAGCTAATGATTCGCATAAAATAAATTTATATCCTTTAGATTCTACTTTTAAGTATGTTAAATCCGGATTCACACACAATGCTACATTAGCCATTAATGTCCAAGGAGTAGTTGTCCATACAAGAAAGTATTCATCACTATCTTTCTTCTTAAATGGTAGAATAAGAGAATTAACTGAAGTTTCTTCATATCCCTGTGATACTTCATTTGATGAAAGTTCTGTACCACATCTTGGACAATACCACAATACTTTATTTCCATGATAAAGTAATCCTTTTTTATCCATTTCTTTGATAATCCACCATTCAGATTCTATATAATCATTGGTACAAGTAATATAAGGATTATCAGAATCGATGAATTGGCCCATTAAATCAGTTACTTTTTTTACTTCGTCAATATTAGTTGCAGTAGCCTTATTACATTCTTTACAAAAATTTTCAATCCCAAATTTTTCAATATCTGACTTCGTTTTAAAACCAAGCTTTTTCTCAACATTAACTTCAATTGGAAGCCCATGGGTATCTAATCCAATTTTTCTTAAAACACGATAACCTTGCATTGTTTTATATTTACAAAAACTATCTTTAATCGTTTTAGCAAATACGTGATGAATACCCGGTTTAGCATTTGCATATATTGGACCATCGTAAAACACAAAATTTTCATTATCTTTTCTATTTTCAATTGTTTTATTTAAAATATCAATATCTTTCCAATTATCTAATATTTCTTTTTCAACTTTACTTACTTCTTTTTTTTCTAATTCTTTAAATTTCATTTTACATCACTCCTTCTACAATAATAAATGAATAATAAATTACAAATGTTATAAGCATAATAATTCCTGCAAATCTATTTATTTTATATGAACTATGTGCTTTTCTATGATAAATTGAAAATATAAAGAGCATCATAGCAGATATTAAAAATATAACTAAATCTAAATAACTAAAACCATTTACACTAACACTTCCTAAAGTAACTATAGGTATTCCTAATACTAAACATATATTAAAAATGTTACTTCCAACGATATTACCAACTAAGATATCTTGTTCACCTTTAAATATTGAAACAATGGATGTAACTAATTCAGGTAAAGATGTACCAAACGCGACAATTGTTAGTGCAATTAAGCGTTCACTAACTCCCATTAATTTAGCAATATTAGTTGCAGCTTTTACAACACAATCACTACCTAGTATTATTAATCCAATACCTAAAATGGTAAAAATTATGGACTTTGTTATAGAATACTTAGCTTTTTCTACTTCATCAGTTTTTTTATGCCGAATAATAGATATTAAATAGTAAATGAATACCAAGAAAAATAAAATTATAATTATTCCATCAGAACGACTTAATATGTTAGTATTACCATTTTCAAATACTTTATCTAAAAGAAGCACTGATAAAAGTGTGGTTACCATCATAAGAATAGGTAATTCTTTTTTTACAGTTGCACTTTTAATATCAATTGGTTTTATACAAGCGCAGAATCCAAGTATAAGTAAAATATTTAAAATATTACTACCAATAACATTACCAACTAAAATATCGCCAGCGCCTTTCAAATGCGACTGAATACTTACAGCTAATTCTGGAGCACTAGTTCCAAAGGCAACGATCGTTAAACCAACTAACAATTTAGATACTTTAAAATTATTAGCAATGGAAGATGATCCATCAACAAATATATCTGCACCTTTAATTAAAACAATAAATCCAACTACTAAACCAATAATTGATAAAAACATATTTCCTCCTTTAAAAATAAAAATCTTTATAATGTAAGGACGCAACAGCGCGGTACCACCTTACTTTATAAAGACTTATACACTCAAAACTATAACGCATTACCGTTTTAACATCAGAAGTGATCCATATATTATTCCATTGTTAATTTGCACCAACCATTAACTCTCTTTAAATTTCCAAATATACCGTCTTCATCATTTGTTAATTATCAATACTCATATCATCAACTAACTCAAGTTGCGTTTCTAATAAATCACGCATTTTACGTTTAAAGATATTTAAATCTCTTCTTAAACGTTGAGCTTCTAATTCACTTTTTTCTGCTTTCATTAAAGCTTCATTGACTATTCGACTAGCATTTTTCTTAGCATTATCTATAATTATTTGACTTTCACGATGTGCATTAACTTTTATCTGATCCGAAGTCTTTTGAGCCATTGCTATTGCATTATTTAATGACTTTTCCATTCTCTCATATTGATTAATTTTATTACGATCACCAGCAGTTTTCTTAAGTATTGTTTCCATTTGCTTATTTTGCTCTTGTAAAGAAACAATAAGTTTATCCTTTTCTTTCATACTAGCAATCATCTTTTCAACATGCCCAATTACTTGATCTAAAAATTTATTAACTTCTTCTGGATCATACCCTCTAAGTACTCTACTAAATCTCTCCATAGTCATTCTCCTCACGGAGTGCGTATATAATAACACACTTCTAAAAAAATTTCAACATTTTTTTACCATTCTTCAATATTTATATCATCATTATCGTGAATATCCTTACCACTAGTTTCCTCAGTAATTTTTCCTTGTACATTTATATTATTTGGTGTACATAAAAATATTCCACCACCAATTTTTTGTAAATTGCCTCCAATAGCATATATTGTTCCACTCAAAAAATCTACAATTCTTTTAGCTTGATCACTAGTTACTCTTTTTAAATTAACAACTACTGTATTTCTCTTTTTTAAATGATCAGCAATTTGTTGAGATTCAGAGTATGCACGTGGCTCTAATAAAATCATTTTAGCTCCACCCTCTGCTTCATATGCTTCTTCTGTATTTAAATCATAGTATTCATTTTCTGCTACGTCTGATTCATCATCACTTTTCATTAAGTTTTTGATAAAACCCATTTTGATTCCTC
>CACZQD010000112.1 GCA_902783215.1 uncultured Erysipelotrichaceae bacterium | reverse complement strand
GCCAATGATGATATGATTTTTGATGAAGGATTTAATTTATTAAAAGAAGATTCAATTAAGTATTTATTAGTAACAAAATATATGCATAATACTAAAAATCTTTCTTGTTTAAGATTACTATTTAATCTAGTATTTGATGTAGATGAAGATATATTTACTCAAGACAAAGATATTAAAGAAGTTAATAAAAAACTCTATAGTGATTATAGTGATGATTATCCATTTTATGATCTAATAAAAATGGGAGTGGATGTCAATTCTCTAATTATTAACAATCGTCCTGTAGTTTTTGACTTTATGACATCTGGTAATAAATATGATAAATTAACTATTCCATTTTTAAAGGAATATAATTATAATTTTGATCTTACAGATTCTGATGGAAATAATTTAATAATGTATTACTTTTTATTTCATAAATCATCAAATAATATTAATTATAATCTTGTTAATAATCTTATAAACATTAATTTTAATATTTATCACAAAAACAAATATGGAGAAACTCTATTAAATATTGTATCTAATTATTATTCAGATAATAAAGAGTTAATAAGCGCAATGGAGAAACTATATAATATAAAAATAGGTGATATAGAAATTGAGTTTAATAATAAACTTAAAGAAGTAAAGGAATATATTAAAACATATAAAAAAACACTACCTTAAAGGGTAGTATTTTTATTAGTCGTTGAAACGACCGCCACGGCCCCATGCACCGGAACCAATAACAATGACAAGTAGGATAAATAAAACTAAAACAATAGCAGCTCCATATCCCATACCGCCATATCCATAGCCACCTTGGTTAAAGCATCCACTACCATATCCTTGGTAGCCACCATAATAATACATATAAACCCTCCTTACTATTCAATATATCATATTAAAAATGAATAAATGTGTTAATTAAAAACACCTATATTGTAAATTAGTTTATTATTTGATATAATTTATATGATAGGTGAGTAACATGAAGAAAACATTTAAAAAATGTGATAAGTTTTTACTTATTATGATCATTGCTTTTAGCTTATATGGTTTATTTAATTTAGTTACGGCATCTAGTAGAGAAGCTGTAACTCATATTAATCAATCAATGTATTATTATTTTTTTCGTCATTTAATTATATTAGCAATTGGCTTTGTGATTGGTTTAATAGTCTTAAAAACACCATTTAAAAAATATTCAAAGTTTCTACCATTACTTTTTATAGTGGTAGTTGTGCTTAATCTCTGGTTAGTTTTAAAAGGAAGCAGTACCAGAGGAGCGAATAACTGGATACAATTAGGTTTTTTTAATCTGCAACCGAGTGAAATTGCCAAACCAGTAGTAATTGTTTGTATGGCTTTTTTATTTGAATTGTTTGAATCGTCCTTACAAAATAAGAAAAATAAACATATAGATAAAGTTTGGATTATTAATATTGTTGGGGCGCTTTTACCCGCAGTTGTTTTTTTACAAAAGGATTTAGGAACAGCTATTATATTACTTGTAATATTCTTGATGCTTTTTATATTTGGACCGATGCTTTTAAAAGATAAATTTCAAACAATTCTGTTAGTTTCTATAGTTGGAGTTTTGGGAATATTTATTATGTATAATATTCAAGGATATGTTTTAAGTAAAGCTCAAATGGCTAGATTTGATTACCATGATCCTTGCAAGAATTATTCAACAACAGGTTATCAAGTGTGTAATGCATTTATAGCTATTAATAATGGAGGAGTATTTGGTGTAGGAATAGGAAAAAGTACTCAAAAATATTCATATATTCCTGAACCACATACAGATATGGTATTTGCTATTATATCAGAAGAATATGGTCTTATTGGTGTAACAGCTATATTTATCGCATATTTAGTTTTAATATATCGTATATTAGGTATTGCTAAAAAAGCTAGTGATACAAAAGGTAGATATATATGTTTAGGTGTTGCTACATATATATTTATGCATATATTTATTAATTTAGGTGGTTTATTTGGCCTTATTCCTTTAACTGGTGTTCCTTTACCATTTTTATCTTATGGAGGTAGTTTTACTCTTTCGTTAATTGTTTCACTTATGATAGTTGAACGAGTTCATATTGAAAGTGTAAAATAACTATATTAAAGAATTTAAAAAGCAAGATAGTTATATAGCATCGGATACCAAAGTTAAAGTAAAGAATTTTAATTAAAAATGGAAATATGCTTGCATATTTCTTTATTTTAGTGTATATTATATACAGTACTTATTTCTTGGATGAAAGATTCTCCAACTTTTATCTAGGGGTAAGCGGATTAATGAAAGGAGAAATATTATGGCTTTAAGTAAAGATGTAAAAGCAAAATTAGTTAAGAAATATGGTAAAGATGAAAACGATACTGGATCTATTGAAGTACAAATTGCTATCTTAACTAATGAAATAAACACTTTGACAGAACATTTTAAAGAACATGCTCATGATCATCATTCAAAAAGAGGTATGTTAAAAAAGATTGGTCAAAGAAGAAGTTTATTAAATTATCTAAAGAAAAAAGATGTTACTAGATATCGTGATATTATTAAATCTTTAGGTTTAAGAAAATAGTTGGTTGTATCAGACACTCTTTTTCGAGTGTCTTTACTTTAAAAGAATTAGGAGGTATGTATGAAGAAAAAATATGAATTAGATTTTAGAGGAAGAAAACTAATTGTTGAACATGGAGAATTAGCAAAACAAGCAAATGGTGCGGTTTTAGTTAGATATGGAGATACTGTTGTGTTATCGACAGTATGTGTATCTAAAACAGCAAACATTTTATCAGATTTTTTTCCATTAATGGTTTTATATCAAGAAAAATTATATTCAGTAGGTAAAATTCCTGGTGGATTTATCAAAAGGGAAGGTCGCCCTACAGAAAACGCTACTTTAGCAGCTCGTATGATTGATAGACCAATGCGTCCAATGTTCCCCGAAAACTTTAGAAATGAAGTACAAATTGTCAATACTATTTTGAGTGTTGATCCAGATTGCTCACCTGAGATGGCAGCTATGTTTGGTTCTTCTTTAGCAACAAGTATTTCTAAAATACCATTTGATGGTCCAATCGCTGGAGTTAAAGTTGGTCGCGTTAATGGAGAATTTGTAATTAATCCATCTGTTGAACAAACAGAAAACTCAGATATTGATTTAACTGTTGCTGGTACTAGCGAAGCTATTAATATGGTTGAAGCAGGAGCAAAAGAAGTATCAGAAAGCGATATGTTAGATGCATTAATGTTTGGTCATGAAGCTATTCAAGAATTATGTGAGTTTCAAAAGAAAATTATTAACGAAATTGGCGAAGAAAAGATGGAATATGATGTTCTTGAACTTACTGATGATTTAAGAAACGAAATTGAAAAATTATGTTCTAAAGAGTTGGATATGGCTTTACGTATTAAAGATAAATTAGAAAAATATAATACTATCGACGAGATAAAAGAGAGAGTTGTTACAAAATACGAAGAAGAAAATAATAATTTAGAAGATGATGAATTAAGAGAATTACTTACAAAAGTTAAATTAATTTTGGAAAGTATCGAATATGATTTATTTAGAAAAATAGTCGTAAAAGAAGGAATACGTGCAGATGGTCGTAAAATGACAGAAATTAGACCATTATCTACAGATATCGATTTGCTTCCAAGAACACATGGTTCCGCACTATTTACCCGTGGTGAAACTCAAAGTTTATCTATTACGACACTAGGTGCTTTAGGTGAACATCAAATACTAGATGGACTTGATTTAGAAACGGAAAAACGTTTTATGTTACATTATAATTTTCCACAATTCTCAGTTGGAGAAACAGGAAGATATGGTGCTCCTGGTAGAAGAGAAATAGGACATGGTGCCTTAGGTGAACGTGCTTTAGCGCAAGTTATTCCTAGCGAAGAAGACTTCCCATATACTATTCGTGTAGTTAGTGAAATACTTGAGAGTAATGGTTCATCATCACAAGCAAGTATATGTGCAGGATGTATGAGTTTAATGGCTGCTGGTGTTCCTATTAAAAATCCAGTTGCTGGTATTGC
>CACZQD010000111.1 GCA_902783215.1 uncultured Erysipelotrichaceae bacterium | reverse complement strand
TTTTGTTCTATTGCCTTTTGTGTCTTGTGCAGGTAGTCTGTTCTTACTCTTGCTACAAGTCCTGGTTCGTATCTGTGCATGTATATAAGACATTTGAATGCATTTTGCTTACCGCTGTCAAATTGCCAATAAATTGCACAATTATTACGAGGTTTAGAATAAATTTTTGTATGATCTTCGATAAAATCATTTAAAAAATAATCTCTTAGAATTTCTCTACTAGTTTTACCTTTTTTATTAAGGGCATTAGATATAAAATTAAGATTTTCTTCTAGAGTTTCCTCTCCAAAACAAACTTTTACAAACTCTACAAATCTACCTACAATATCATCATTAAAGTATTCCGTGTCCAAAATAGGTATGATGTTGTCATCATCTGGGATGAATTTAGAGTATTTACTTATGTCAAATTTACCTCCTGCAAATTCTAAACCTTCTTTATCTAAACTATAACGACCAAACATGCATCCTACAGCATAAGAAATAAATGATTTAATATCTTTTTCATAATCTGCTAGATTAATAGTAATTTCATTTGGTTCTATAATTGGATTTATATTAACTGAATAAATTTCAGAATATAATTCATTAAGTTTAATTTCATTATTTTTTAGTCTATTAAATTCTTCATTTTTATAATTTTCCCAATTTAAAAAAGTTTTCTCCAGATTATGATTTTTAAACTTGATAAAAGGATGTTTCAAGAAGTTCCAACTAGTTTCATAATCATCAAAATCATATTTACTTATTTTAATATTTTCTTTAACTATACTTTCAATGAAATTAATTTTCTCATCATTAAAAATCAGAGGAACTGTCTGAATATTACCTACTTGGAATGATAAAGTTGAATTTAAAATAGATAATATCTTAGTAGCAACTTTTGAACTTAATAAACCTCCAATATAATAATAATATTTATCTGGAGTGAATAAGGAAGAACCGTTTACATCAAAAAGAAAACCATTAGGATAAAATCTAACTCCAAAATATGCAGAGCTCAAAAGAGACCATGAAATAGATCTTTTAAAATAAAAATCCTGATTCCTTAATGTGGCTCTTTGATAATTTCTTAAATTTTGTCCATCATTATACCAATCAATTAAATAATCCTGATTACCATACCATTTCCTAAACTTTCCGCCTTTATTATAAGGGAACCATTTAAAATTAGATTTTTTAGATTCTTCACGTGAATTAAAATTCAACCCAACATTATTAAAATCAACTTCGTACCATAATCGTAGAAATTTATCATTGTTAGCAGTAGCAAGACCCGCTTTAACTTCACAAATACTCTGAAGCTCATTTCCTTTTTCAAATACATTAACCCATTCCTCATCTATCCAATAAGCAATAGGAGTACCTGGTATTTTATTAAATTTCATACCGTTTACAATAAATTTATAATTTACATCTTTATTAATAGCTTCTAAAACTTTCTGACTTTGGATATCTAAACCTCCTTCAAATTTAGAAAGCTTTAAAAAAGTACCATAATATTCAGAATTCAAATCGAGATTAGATAAAATAAAAGTACATACTGGCACATGAGCTATATCCCAAATTGCACCATATTCTAATTCAATGAAAGAAATAAATGTTTTATTTTTTATTAAGAAATTTCTTAATTTTTCATATGTTTTTATAAACATCCAAACCATAGGAGTCATAAATGCAACATATCCATCATCTGTACAAAAATCAAAGTTCCTATACATAAACATTGAGAATAAGTCTTTAGAGTAATCCTCATAATATTTTCTAGCAAAATTTTTCATATCCTTACTGTATTTATTTAAATATGGAGGATTTGTCACAACACATACATATTTTAAAGATAATAATTCTGCTTGATGAATTAATGGAAAAATTTTATTTTCTATTTCATTTTTAACAGTAAAATCAATTAGATTTCTTTTAATATTGTTTAATAATTTATTACTTGCAGAATATAAAAAATCATACTCCAAATCATTAATTTTAATTAAAGATCCAAATTCAGAAGCATTTTTAAAAACTTTATTTAAATAATCTATTATTTTTCCTAATTTTAAATCAAAATTTTTTATGTAATTTAATGTTTTTTCACTTATATTACTAGATGTAATAAATAAAACATTAGGTTCTATTCTTTTATTTAAAAGATCCCTATCATAATATCTTCCTTTCATAAAAAGAGTAAAATAAGATAACTGGTAAGCTCTTTTATCAATATCTAAACCAAATAAATTATTCTTTAAAATTAATTCTGGAATTTCACTTTCTAAATATCCTAATTCCTTATATATCTCAATAAAAACATCAAATGCATAAACTAAAATGTGTCCTGAACCCATACATGGATCAAAAAATTTTATATCTTCAATATTTAATTTTGTGCGTATTTTTTGAATTTTATTTATAACCATATCATTTTGTTCAGGTTCTTGAAAAAAATAGTTTAAAAAATTTAACAACTTAGTATTAGGATTTCTTTCTACCCAATAACGCCCTAAAGAATTATCTACCATATATTTTACAATCCAATCAGGTGTGAATAACTGAGTTGCAGCAGGAATATCCTCTTTATTAATAGTTTTTGATTTAATTGTATCGATTACATTATCTCTTTTTTCATCTGTATAATATTGATATAACCAACCAATTATTTCAACTTCCGTTTCAAAATCATTTTCAGAGATAGTTTTGATGAGTTTTCTAATTATTCCTTCATCATCAGTGAATTTAATATCCAATAATAATTCCATATAGTCATCTGTTCTCTCAAATAAACCCGGAAGTATCTCATTTAATTTATTACATTGTTTTATGAATAAGAATTGGTATAATTCTTCTAATTTAGATTCATCTTTTAACTTAAAAATTTTTTCTCTATCTTCTGCTGAATAATCTAAATCAATATCAAAAGCTTCTGTAATAATATCTGGTTCTATTTTCCCTTCAATTTCAGAGGATAAAACTCTTGTATAAGTAGGTAAATAATCATTAACTTCCATATATCTAATAGCAATTATCCTATTGAACCAAGTGTAAGCTACTTCTTCTACTACATTTTCGAACCCTTTATTGTTGATTTCTCTTACAAGACTTTCTCTTTTCTTAATGTCTTCATCATAAATTGTGTGTTGTCCTGC
>CACZQD010000110.1 GCA_902783215.1 uncultured Erysipelotrichaceae bacterium | reverse complement strand
TCTTTTGGATAATGCATTAATTTTTTATGATAATCATATTCTGACTTATCTAATATTTTATAACTTCCATCTGGAAATACTCTTAAGTCATAATCATAATCTATAAACTTTATTGTATTGTTCTCTATTATTACTGGTGATGATATATTACAGTAATAGTATACGCCTGTTTGTTTTAATTGTGCGATTATATTAAACCATCTCTTTTTATAATAGAATGTTATTGCTGGTTCTTTAGTTCTCCAACTTCTTCCATCTATCTCAGTTACTTTTATTTTATTATTTGCAAATACATAGAATTCATCTGTCTGATCTAAAAATACTGTTTCATCCCAAGCTTTATATAAATCACCATTATGTTTATATCCATGTATATTATATTTATCTCTAAATTTCATATATATCACCTACTTCACTAATGACAAAAAAATAAGTATTAATTACTTATTTTAATAAATCTAATGCATATTGTAATTGTGCATCATTTTCCCTAATAGGATTATTTGCATAGTCTTCACCTAGGTCAACTTCATAATCAGGCTTAATACCTTCTCCATCTATATTATTTCCACTAGGTGTTAACCATTTTTCAATTGTATATTTTATCATTGCATTATTTGATAAATCTTTAGTTGTTTGGACTGTACCTTTACCATATGTAGTTTTACCCACTAGTACTGCACCACAATCCTCTTTCATAGCAGCAGCCATTATCTCTGAAGCTGATGCACTATTTTCATCTACTAACAATATTATTTTATAATTAATTTCATTTTTACTATTTGATTTGAATTCAGTAATTCCATCATTAGTTTGCATTTTGTATAATACTTTACCTCTATCAACAAATAATTCAAGCATGTTTGAAACAGTGGTTAAATAACCACCAGAATTACCCCTTAAATCAATTATTAAAGATTCCATATTACCACTTTCTAATTTAGTTAAAGCCTCACTAAATTGATAATATGTTTTTTGCCCAAATATACTAACATTTATATACCCAATATTTTTATCATCTTCGTTTATCATTTCTGAGCTCACTGAAAGCATAGTAACATTTTCTTTTTTTACAGTGAATTCTAATTCTTCACCGTCCCTAGTTACTACTATTTTAGCTTTTGATGCTTTTTCACTTCTCAATTTATTCGCTACATCACTAGCATTCATTCCTTCAGTAGACTTACCATCTATACTGACAAATTCATCTCCTACTTTTAATCCAGATTTATCTGCTGGAGATCCATCAAATATTTTTACAATCTTTACTTTATTTTCAGAAGTAAGTTGAATTTGCGCACCTACCCCATAGTATGTACCTGATAATTCGGTATCAAAATTTTCTTTTTCTTTTTTATTCAAATAAGATGTATGCTTATCACCTAAAGATTTCATCATACCATCTAATGCACCATCAATTAGTTTCTTACTACTTACTTCTTTATAATAATCATCCATAATAGCATCATATGCTTCATATAAAGGTTCAAATTCAGAATAGTTAGAATTTCTCTTTACTTTTGTGTCAGTATCACAAACACTATTATCCTTTATTAATATAGTAATTACTGACCCTATAATCATAGACACTACACTTAGGATTGCAAGACGTAAATATTTTCTTACTTGTTCTTTTGTCATTTTTTCATCCTCTTTCTAATTAATTGTTTTTAAATACATTTGTTATTGCTTCTTCTCCTTCAATATATTCAGCTATCGCTTTGTTGCTTACTTTAATTAATGTTGGAGCCTTTACTTTTAAATCTGATAATCCTGTTGGATTTGGATTACTTTCATCAGATAAATATTTTGCATTAAATTTTTTGTTTGAATCTACTTTATATACATTTAATGCTTCTGATTTACTTTTATAAACAGAAAGCCATGAATCAATTGATGAAGTCTTATCAGAAACATCATATATTAATACATAATAATTTTCATTAGATTGTTCAAGTAATTGACTAAGCATGATTGTATCATTATCAATTGTTACTTCTTCTTTCTTATCATCTTTCTTATTAAAATCTATTTCTTTAGTATAAAATAGTCCTATTAAAAAATATGTTAATACGAATGCTAGTAACAAAATTGCTAATGTTGTTACAAATTTAAAATAATTATCTTTTTCTTCAACCGTGATTTTATTCTTCTTTTCTTTTTGAATGTTTTTCATTATTTGTTTTTTATTCACCTTATATCACCAATTAGATTATAACACATTTAAACGCAAAAAAATAGATACTTATGTCTTTTTTACATAAAGTATCTATTTAAACTACTTCATTACTGGCAATGAATTAATTGATTTTGCCACTTCAATAATTTGTTGTTTTGTTAAATTATCACTGGCTATATAATATTCTATTCCATTTGAAATAAAATTTATAGATGTATCTGATAATGCAGCAACTGTATCTGATATTATTGTTGGTTCTCCATATACTGGAGTTATTTGAATTTCATCAGTTTTTTTTGTACTTTCTTCTACTAATATAAATGGTGATTCTCCCGCAAATGTTAATATTACTCTATCTCCGTCTTCTTTAGATACTGATTCTTCATCACTTAAATATGTACCACTAGGTAAAAACATTGGATAAATTGATTCTTCTAATATAGTAGATGTCGTATTTGTTTCATTTGATGTCTTCATATTTTCACTTACTTTAAAATACTTATTATTAAATGAAGCTTTTGTATCAACAGAATCATAATTCATTACTATTTGTTTATTATTACTTTCATCAAATACTTCTATTTTTGTAATATTTAGTTTTTTATCTAGATATATTTTTTGATAATTAAGATCTTTATTATTTGTTTTTGATACTTTTACTGTTAATATATAATTTCCATTTTTATTTTCTAATTTTACTTTTTTATCATCATTAATATCATTTTGAATTGATTTTAAAATATATACTTGTGAATTATTTTCAGGCCAATCACTTTGAAATTTAAATGTTTTATTTAATGAAGGTGTTAGAACATATACTCCATCTTCATTTCTTAGTATTATTTGTTCATGATTATTAGATTTATTTATTAAACTTACTCTATAATTATCATTTTCAAAAGAAGATTTAACTCTATATTTATAAACATCTTCTCCGCTATATATTTCCATATCTCCCTCAATATGATATGAACTAATTTGATTTAATTTTTTATTTATATCTTTAACAATACTTTTTTCAGTATATTTACCACAACCAGTTAAAAAAAATAAACTAAAAATTAAACTTATAAAAAATAATTTTTTCAAACTTTC
>CACZQD010000109.1 GCA_902783215.1 uncultured Erysipelotrichaceae bacterium | reverse complement strand
TTAACTAATAAAGTGAAATATTGTCTTTAGCCCTTATTTTACCTTAATTTATTTATTTTTATATTTGGGTATCACTTATTCAACCTCACCCAGGGTGTCCTAACCATTCTAGGACCATTTTCATCTTCATATCCTTTACACCCATCAACAATATATCCAACACAATCTACCAATCTGACATTACAAGAAAAATTATCTATATCTATCGATGCTGCATTGCTTGGAACAAATTTAGGTTCAGTTGTCATTATCATTTTTCCTTGAGCTGACTGTGGTATCTCATCCAAACATCTTTTCTTTTCATACTCATCTGAAATATTAGGAACTACTAATGTTTCAATAAATTTCTTTATAAATGTTGATTTACCAGTTCTAACAGCCCCTACTACACCTAAATATAGATCTCCTCCTGTACGCTCAGTAATACTTTTAATAATATCTATTTTTTCCATATATTCACCACTTTCAATTAACTATATGACAATAAAAAAATTAAAGAACTATTTATTCTTTAATTTTACAATTATTGGTTCTTTATAATAACTGCCATATTTATTATACTTTTGAATAGATAACTTATCATCATAAATTGTAATAGAACTTACACTAGTGGTATTGGTAGTTGTTTGATTTAATGAATTATTAGAATATCCAATATATCCTGCATTCATATATGTGAAATTAATCATCTTTTCTTCATTAGTTCCACCCACTTTTATTGTAGAACCATCAGGAATATAATTAATAGATCCTCCTATATAATCATCATATTTTCCACTATGATTGTGTCCAAATAAATACACAATATCTAGTTTATTACCATATTCATTTAAAACATCAACAATATATTTAGAATACTTATTATCATTACCACCATTACGAGTTGAATAGTGTAGTGGCACATGAGTTGTGATAAAAACTGGTTTATTACTTTTTTTATCAACTAAAGACTGTAAATCGTTCTTTAAGCTTTCAGAAGTTTTTTTAACAACTTCTTCTGAATTAGTTTGTTGATCTTGATTATTAGGAAATGAATCACGATTTAAAACATAAACTATATATTTTTCTGATTCATATATTCCATCTTCACTAATACCATATGCTTTTAATGTATCATGATTACCTTGTATAAATAAACGGGGAATCGATTCTTTATAATAATTACTTATCAAAGTATATAATTCAATAATACCATATTCTGTACTATCAATATCAATATCTGAACTATCTTGATAATCGCCACAAAATACAAATAGATTTGGATTTAGTTCTTTATTGTTTTTATCTAAAATTTCTTTCATATTATTATATCTATTATCTCCTTGATAATCAGACCCAAAAATAATATTAGGATGTTTATCATTTTCTACCTGTAATTTTTTTTTAGCTAAATTAAATTTATTAATGACTTTATTATGTTCAAAAGTATTATTTTTTATATTTTCATTTGTTTCTGTTTGTTGATTAAATATATCAGGATTATAATGGTAATAAAATAATTCACATCCAATGCCAATTATCACAATTATCAGTATTATTATTAGTGAATACATTTTTTGCTTATTTGTCATATTTTTCATACAATCACCTACTATAATAAGTATATCTAATTTAACTAAATTTGTCTATATTTAAACTCATAAATTTTTCTTTTTCATTGTTATATATAATCACACTATTTTCCATTAACATCATCATTTCTTGTTCATTTAATAATTCAATTAACTGAATATATAACTTATTATGATATTTATATACTCTAACGCTACTTTTTAATTTTTGAACAATATTTAAATCTTTTATTTCATACATAAAACTAGTTTCAATGGTTGTTACTTTCATATCAACAGTATTAGTTAAATAATCATAATAGTCTATATCTTCTTTTTGAATATCCAAAACAATACCATAATATTTATCTAAATACATTTTAATACTGTAATATCCCTGTATATCAATATGATAATACTTCTTTAATCTTTTAAATAACTTTTGAAAATACTTTTCAACATCATCTTTATTATTAAAATCTACTTTTTTAATAATATTTTTCATTAAATAAATTATAAAATGATTATTATCTGTAAATTCTAATTTCAATATAATCACCTAAAATATCATATGAAAAAAAGAACAAATAAGCTACTTTGTTCTTTCTATTTTATTATATATTTCTTTTTTACCAGTTTTTGTAACATTTGAAAACATAATAAAGTCATCACCAACTACTAAATCTAAATCCTCTAAAATCATATTTCTTTGTTTTTGATGAAGTGTGATACCAACTTTATCTGATTTAGTTCCTATAATAGTTACTGGTATTTTATAATGTTTTAAGTAATTATACATCATTAAATCATCATTAGTTGGTTTATGTCTAAAATCAACCAACATAAACACTTGCTTTAAATTTGGCCTATTTTGAATGTAATCTTCCATCATAAGTCCAAATTTTTTTTGTTTCTTTTTACTTAACATAGCATAACCATATCCAGGAGCATCCACTAAATAAAAATCATCATTTACAAGATAAAAATTAATAGTTTGTGTTTTCCCTGGAGTAGCAGATGTTCTAGCATAATTTTTACGGTTTATTAAAGTATTTATAAAACTACTTTTACCAACATTTGATCGACCAACTAATAAATATTCTGATTTTTCATCAGTAGGATATTGACTACGTCTTACCGCACTAATTACTAAATCAACACTACTTATACGCATTAAATCACCTCAATTTAACGTTTTAATTATAGCATGTTAGCTATGCTTTGTCAAAAATCTTTTTTTAACTAAATAGATTAACAGATATATAATTAAATATAAATAAGTAATAATGTATAGATAATTTCCATAAACAATCATTGGATAAATATTTCCTAGTGTGATTAATTCAACATTATGAACATAATGCGTCATAAAAATTGAGAAAGACAAAAGAATAATAGTTAAACAATACATAATATTAATTATAATTTTTTTATTGATAATATAGTTAACAAGACTAATTATAATTAAAAAGATCATACTATTAAAAAAATAAAAGCGAATATTATGCATTATATGTTCAAATGTCTCTTTACTAAACATTGTTTGATGATAAAAAAACATAATCATTATAATCATTATAAAACTAATTGTGGAAACAATATATTTTTGATACTTTTTATTAATATTTAAAATAACAAATAAGAGTATCGCACAGACAATAATTATCTTAAATATAAAGTAATTTTGAATACTATTAATCAATAAGGAAATGGTTTTTCCTATACTATAGTTAAGATTCACTAACTAATACCTCTCCTGTCATATCATTTGGTATATCTAGTCCCATAACTTTTAACATTGTAGGGGCGACATCTCCAAGTTTTCCATCTTTAAGTTTATATTTTTTATTAGTTAAAATACAAGGTATTAAACTTGTAGAATGGCTAGTAACAACATGATCATTATTATCTAACATATAATCACAGTTACCATGATCAGCTATAATCATCATATTCATATTAATTTCTTTTGATTTACTATATATTTTCCCAATACATTCATCAATTACTTCCATGGCTTTCACAGCAGCATCAAATACACCGGTATGACCAACCATATCACCATTAGCAAAGTTTAAAATGATTACATCATATTTATCCATCTCAGATAGTAAAGTCTCAGTTACAGTATATGCACTCATTTCAGGCATTAAATCGTATGTAGCAACTTTTGGAGATGGGATAATTATTTTTTTCTCATTAGGATAATCTATTTCTTTTCCACCATCAAAGAAAAAAGTAACGTGTGCATATTTTTCTGTTTCAGCTATTCTTAATTGACTTAATCCATTATTAGCTAAAACATCACCTAAAATATTTTTTGGATCCGGATCATTATATGCTGAAGGAGCAATTACAGATTTAACAACTGGCATCATACTTAATACCTTTAAGTTATTAAATCTTACTACATCCATATCGTTAAATTCAGGATTCGTTAGCGCAGTTAATAATTCACGAATTCGATCTTTGCGGAAATTAAAGCAGATAAATCCATCATTATCATCTACTGTTCCTGCATCACTAAAAACAGAAGGTATTAAAAATTCATCCGTAATATCTTTACTATAACTCTCATCGATAAAATTCTTTATAGAAGTATAGTGAGGACCCTTAGCTTTAACAATTGCATCATACCCTAACTTTAATCTATCATAATTGTTATCTCGATCCATTGTGTAGTATCTACCAGCTATTGTAGCAATACAACCAATGCCTAACTCTTTAATCTTATCTTCAACTACTTGAATATACTTATAGGCACTTTTAGGATCAACATCACGTCCATCAGTACATATGTGAATATATACTTTATCGATATTGTTTAATTTACACATATCAAGTAGCCCTAGTAAATGATTAATATGTGAATGAACTCCACCATCACTTAAAAGGCCAAAGATATGTAGCTTTGATTTGTTATGTTTAACATAGTTCATCACATTTAATATCTCTTTATTTTCAAAAAAAGTCTTATCTTCAATTTTTTTATTTATAAGTTCTAAAGGCTGATAAAGAATTCTTCCTGCTCCGATATTCATATGACCAACTTCACTATTACCCATTTGTCCGTCAGGAAGACCAACATATTTACCACTTGCATTAAGCTTACTATGTGGATACTCTTTCATTAAATAATCTAAATTAGGTGTTTTAGCAGCCATAAAGGCATTACCGTGAGCATCTTCTCTAATACCTACACCATCCATTATTACAAGCATCATCTTTTGCACTATATACCTTCTTTCTATATTTAAATT
>CACZQD010000108.1 GCA_902783215.1 uncultured Erysipelotrichaceae bacterium | reverse complement strand
ATGTTTTTAGGGTGTTTTTAATACTTTTTATAATTATTATTAATAAATACTTTACAAAGTATTATTAATAAAATTAAAAAATATGATAGTGGTAATGTATATACAGAGTTATTGCTCCAATCAATGAAAAGAGCTTATTATTCTCCTAATAATATTGGACATTTTGGTTTAGCGCTACAAAACTATACACATTTTACATCCCCTATTCGAAGATATCCTGATTTAGAAACTCATCGTATTATTCGTAAAATTCGAGATGATATAATGAATCTTGATACAGAAAAAATTTATGATCAATTAAAAAGTATATGTGAACATTCTAGTGTTAAAGAAAGATTAGCCGATAAAATTGAAAGAGAAGTTAATCATTACAAAATGGCCGAATTTATGGAACACCACATTGGAGAATACTTTGAAGGATATATAACTTATATAGGAAATCATGGAATTAGTATCCGAACAAAAAGCGGAATTTCAGGAAAAATAAGTATGGATTTATTTAATCATTTAGGTTTTAGTTATAATAGTGAAAAGAAAAAACTAATAAACAAAGAAACTGGTATTATTTTATATATTGGTGATCAAGTTAATATTATATCTAAAAGCGTGAATAAAGATAATGGTAAAATAGAATTTACTTTTATAAATAAAATAGATAAGTCAAAAGAAAAAATTAAATCATTAATAAAATAGATAAGTAAACACTACTTATCTATTTTATATTGCAATGCTTGTTCAATTCCAGTTTTATTTAAATCAACATCAATTTGACCTCCATATCGGCCACTATTATTCCAATCTATTTGACCATATCTTACAATATATATAATTTCATTTCTCACAATAAAAGGCCAAAATGGCCATATTAACAATTTGGTGACCCGTATGGGATTCGGACCCATGAATGTAGCCTTGAGAGGGCTATGTGTTAAACCACTTCACCAACGGGCCATAATGCCCTTTTAAGACATTATTATTTTAACACAAAGTTATTATTTTAACAATAGTTTATTGTTATTTCTTTTTCAATAATGAATGTGTCGTAATATATGAAGTTATTGGAATAACTAGAAAGCATCCTATCGCACTAAACATTATTTTTATAAATTCAGCTAAAAAAGTTTTCGCGCTCATTATTTCTAAAAATGAATAGTGTCCATGATAAAACCATATCATTAAAGTCATAAAATCTCCCAAAAAGACAAATAATAAAGTATTAGTAGTTGTACATAATATATCTTTACCTATATTCATTCCTGATTTAAATAGTTCTTTAAATTCTAAATGTTTGTTGTTCTGATATACTTCATAAAGTGCGGACGATATAGCGATTGAAGCATCAACAGTTGCTCCAATTAAACTAATTAAGATTAAACATATGGATATACTAGTAAAATCAATATGGATATCATAGGAAAACATGCTAATCTCTTCAGTTGATTCATATCCAAATCCAGCAATACGAGATAATTTTGTCATAATAAATATTGATATAGCTAAAATTATTAATACTATAATTACTGATTTTAATGAACACTCTGTTTTAATATTCTCTCCATTTACGAAATAAAGTATAATATAACTGATTATTAAACAAGCTAAAAATGCACAAATAATAGGATTAAGTCCTAAAACTATCATATAAAAAATAACAATTAATATTAAAAAGTTAAATACTAATGATAAAAATAATTTAATACCTCTTTTAAAATCAATATATATCATTAATAAAAACAAAATAATAGCTAGTACTATGTTCATTATGATCCTCCTTTAAATACTTTAATGGAGATAAATGTAGTAATAGGAATAGTTAAAATAATACCGATGCTACCTACTAAAAAACGAGTAATTTCTAATGTAATATTTTCATGCATGAAATTACTAAAACTATATCCGTTTCTAATTGCTAAAATAAATAGAGGTAATTCCGCACATATATAGGTAAAAAACAATACATTTACCATTGTACTCATAATATCACTACCAATTTGTTTTGATGAATGATTAAGTGCTGAAGTACTAATTTTACTATCTTTATCAATAAGTTCTGATATTGATGAAGATATTGTAATAGCTACATCGGTAATTGCTCCAATAGATCCAATTAATAATTCCGGTAAAATTATATCTTTAGGAGGAATTGTCAAAAAGCTTAAATTATTAAAATTAACTCCACTATAATCAGTACAAAGTATAACAATAGATAATAGTATTAATATAAATATAATAGATATAATAACAGATAATATTGCTGATAATGTCTTTTTATTAAATCCACTTGCAATAGTTAACGATAAACAAGCAAATAAGATTGATTCAATTATTACTAGTACAAGTAAATTAATCCCCTTAAAATATAAAAATATACCAATATAAAAAATTATAATATTAAATAAAACACTAATAACGGAAAGTAATCCTCTAAATTGTCCAACAATATATAATAAAAGAATAAAAATAGATATCATTAAAACAACATAAAAATCTCTTTTTAATCCTTCAATATTATCATTATCAACAAAGACTTTATCCCCTACTTTTAATTTATCTGTAACAACAGATGAATAAGTAGATTCATAATCAAGCTTTATATGTTTATTCTTATCATTACCATTTGTAATCACACCATATATTTTTTGATAATAATGTTTTTCTTTGAAATTTAAAGAATTCTTATTAGTTTCTACCTTAACAGTTTTAATCTTAGTAATTCTCATTATATCATCTTTATATAAAAAATCATTATTATAAGTAAAAATCAATAACGAAGATAAAACAATAACAATAATTGACAATATAAACAAAAATTTCTTATTCATATAATCACTACCTTCTTAATAATTATACTTACTTTTTAAAAGATTTACAATAGTAAAATTTTCAAAAAAAAGATATCTAAAAGATATCATATAGCTATAATTAGTAATTAGTAGCTTTTCTTTCAAAATAACTCTGTGGATGTGCACATATTGGACATACTTCAGGAGCATACTTTCCAACAACAATATGTCCACAATTACGACAAATCCAAATAGCATCTTCATCAGAAGAAAATACCACTTTATCTTCAACACTTTTTAAAAGTGATCTAAAACGTGCTTCATGTTCTTTCTCAATTTTAGCAACTCCTTCAAAAAGAAATGCAATATGATCAAAACCTTCTTCTTTTGCAACCTTAGCAAATTCATCATACATATCTGTCCACTCATAATT
>CACZQD010000107.1 GCA_902783215.1 uncultured Erysipelotrichaceae bacterium | reverse complement strand
TTTTTATCCTTTTTTATTATTTAATTATCTAACTATCTTACAAGCAGATGTATTAACTTTTCCATTAACAAAACAGTTAAAGCAATTAGAAACATTAGCATCTTTATTTGATACAAATGAAACGATCATTTGAACTAAGAATATAACAAAGAAAACTAATACACCCATAAATAATCTTCTAATAAATCCCGTTTGAGCTTTTTTTATTTCATCTTCTTTTCCTGCCGTAACAGCTTTTACTAAATCAATCATACCAAATATAATTAATAAAATTGGTACAATAATTTGAATAATTCTAATAATATTAGAAATAGCATATGGAAGCATTCCTCCAAATTCTAATCCAATATTTCCACATGAATAAGTGGCATTAACATCGATATCTGATAAAAACATCATATATATTCCTCCTAATCTAAAATAATTATACTATATTTAGTTTTAAGTGTCAATATTATTTTATAACATATGGATCTTCTAAAGTTCCTTTTCCTTGAGTATACAATTCATTTCCACTAATACTAATAACCCAATGATAATTCTTATAATTTACGGCATCTTGTACATCAACATATGACCCAGTAATGTAATAAACAGAATGAGTATCATCACTTGAAGCATTAATTGTCCAAGATGAAGTTATCACCTCATCTAGATAATTATAGTTAGCGCATGCCCCATCTCCTATTTTTACACAATCTTTATCATAACTAGCTTGTGAATAGTCATACAAAGAAGGTATACTGATAAATTGATTATTCAAAGTATTTGTACAAGTTTTTTCTTCGACACTAGTATCACTTACAGCTTTCTTATCTAAACACACTGAATGACCAACCATATGTTTCTTCATTTCAGGAGTAAACAATTTCTGATCACGGTAAGTATTCCATACTGTATCATAAATTAAACTATTATAATAGTCATTAATTCCAACACTATCATCAGCCGAAACATTGAATCGATCATCCCAAGATATTTGATCATCTTCTCTAGTATTTTTTATTAATCTCAAATTTCCATTTGAATCAATTTTTACTATACGATATAAAGTATCAAAAAATGATATATAATTCTTAACTTTATTTCCTTTATAAATATATTCATTTCCTACTTTATAAAGACCAGATTCCTTGTTAACTATATCTTTTTTTAAATGATTAATTATATAATCTGTCGTATAATCCTTGCATTCTAAGTATGGAATATAAAAATACTGTTTACCATTTTTCTTAGCAGTTACAGATCCTGTACAAGTTGCATCATTTACAACTTTTTCTGGCGATTTTAATCCTTCTTCAACTAAATCGTCTAAATTAACTACCACTTCTTTACCTTCTTTATTTGGTAATACATCATGGTATTCGAAATAGCGCTGAGCAGAACTAATCATTTTTTCTTCATAGCTTTCATATGATGATCCTGTTGAACATCCACGAACAATCATAAGTATTATAATAATCAAAAGTGGTATAAAAATTAGCAAACCACTTGTAATCAAAAATTTCTTATCCATTTTTTTTAAAACATCTATCATTATTTCACTCCATTTAAAAATGCATTCATACAATTAGTCATTCCGTTTGTAAAATCACCAGTAAAACTTACTAAAAGTTTAACTATTGCAATTACAAAGAAAACTAAAGCACCAGTAATTAATCTTCTAATTAAAACACCTTGAGCTTTTTTTATTTCATCTTCTTTTCCTGCTGTAACAGCCTTTACTAAATCAATCATACCAAAAATAACTAATAAAATTGGAACAATAATCTGAATAGCTAAAATAACTGTATGAACTGTATTTGGAATTTTTTTATCCATACAAGATGCAATAGTACTACAAGCATTGGTTTCTGATTTACCACATTTTGCAAATACTGGCATAGAAACTAAAAAAGTAAAAGCACCTGTTAATAAGTATTTAATCTTTTTCATTTTTTCACCTCCATCACTTAACACAACTACCATTATTGTTTACAAAACAATCTACACATCCAATTATACCTTCAGCGCCAGTTCCTGCTACAATTCGAACTATTAATTTTACAATTACAAAGATAAAAAATACAATTACTGCTGCAATAATTCTTTTGATTAATGTATTTTGAGCTTTCTTCATATCATCTTCTTTTCCCGATGATATAGCTTTTATCAAATCAATCGAACCCAATATAACTAGTAAAACAGGTACTGCAACTTCTAGTATTCTTATACCAAATGTTGTAAGTTCAGGTAACTTAGCTGGAACTTTATATTTTCCTTGTAACCCTTGATGATCATTACCACAACCTACTTTGTCTACTTTAGCATTTACAATTACTGGAAGCATAAGTAAATTCACACATAGAAAGGTATATAAATATTTGATTTTTTTACGCATTTTAACCTCCTATTTTTTGCACGAGTTATTAATAAAACAATTCATGCAATTAACAACATTAGCTTTATGATTTCCAAAAGCATTTACCAATAATTTAACTATTACAAAGATAAAAAACACTAAAACACCTGTAACTATTCTACGTATTAAAGTTGCTTGAGCCTTCTTCATATCATCTTCTTTTCCAGATGATATAGCTTTTATTAAATCTATTGAACCAAATATAACTAATAAAACAGGTACTGCAATTTGTAAAGCCATATATACAATATTTACTGTTCTAGGTATCATTGTAGGAATATTGGTAATCATTCCATTACCACAACTTAATTTTCCTTTTGAATAATTAGAATATGCTAATACACTACTATTTTGAATCAAAAACAGTGTAATGAATGTTAATAAATATTTGATCTTCTTTTTCATCAAATTCTCCTAACTATATCTTAAATCCCAATTTAGATGCAAACTTAACTAAATTAGAATCTTTATTATCTCTTTCATTAATAAGTGGTAATGTATAGAAAACTTTAATACGTGATTCATTTTCAAATTCCGCAACATCCCATTTACTTAAAGCAGAACGATTAAGAACAACTTTCTTATCAAATAAATCGTTAAAAACAGTTGGTTTAGCTAATATTAATTTATTTATTTTTAATGTAGTAGGCTCTACTAAATAGATTATCTCATCACAAACATCTATCGCTTTTTCACTACCATTTGTATCAATTAAAATAATATCCATAGATTCATTTTTATTGACTAAATAATTGATCTTATTACTGATAGTTGATACAAGATTATCATTTTTAAAAAATGAAAAATCAACTGAATCAACTTCAATACCAATAACATTATACTTCTTTTTTAATAAATTTACAAGTGCTGCTACTAAAGTAGTTGAACCTGCATGTCTAGTAACATTTTCAAACCCTATAACTTTACAATGTCTTTTAGCATTTTCTGGTAAAGCATCTGACGAATATTCTGAAACACTATCATTTGCTGTATATCCAGCAACATCAGCATATCCATTTCGCTTATTAATTAATTGTACAAGTCCATTTATATCTTTAGCAAAATTATATATTCCAATACTAACTAACGAGTTTAAATAGGTGTCATTGATACAATTATTATCTAAAAGTAATATTATTTTTTCAGCACTTATATAATTTGTTAACTGTTTAAATACTGATGCATCATTATAGTTTTTAACAGCTGTTACATCGATTATTAAAGTGTCAAATTGAACTAATCTAAAACTATTTCCAAGCTCATTAACATCATATAATCCAACATATTCTTGATTTCCAATTCCAGCGTTTTTAATTAGATTACTAAATTGATTTGCAATTACTATATTCATATATATCCCTCTATTCTTATTTATATAATACTATAAAATAACAAATAATTCAATGATTCTTATAATTATATATCATCTGTATTTTCTATATCAGTAGTTTCTTCTTCATCTTCTAATATGTTTTTAGGATTTGGTTGGTATGACTTAGTTTGACCATAAACAGGTATTTTAAAATCAAACAATGGAATATCAAAATACATATAAGTTTCTACTTCATAATAATAGCTTTCACTTCCCATACTATTTGTTTGCTTTATCCTATAAATACAATAACCTTTATTTTTTCTATAATATAATGATGTAGAAGCTCCAGAATATGGCTCTGAAGGATATACTAATTCTCCATTGTGCCGATTATTACACTTTATATTGGTTTTACGATAACCAATACTATCTAATTGATTATCTATTTCTTTAATAATTTCATCTTCTTCATAAATAATCTGATGGCCATAAAAAATTGAGTGAGTTATATCACCATCATAATCATTAATTGTATCTATTATTATGTTTTTTGCCTTAAAAGCTTTTGAATACGCAAAAGATGCTGTAAAAACAGCTATTAAAGCACCAACAATAATAATAACTATATTTAATAAAATAGATCCGCCTATAGATTCATTCATTAATAATCACCCCTAACACTGACCACCATAACAAGCATATATTGAATTGGTCTTAGTATAAACAGGAATTTTTAGCACCCTATTAACAATTGGAATTTGAAATCTTAAATATGTTTTAATAATATAATTATAATACTTAGCTTTACAATACTGCGTGCTAGAACCTTCTGTTAATACACTTGCCCCTGTTTTAATTGTCTCTTTTTGATAACTTGCACATTCCAAAACATTATAATAAACACAATAACCTTCTCCAGAACCAGATACTTTATCTATTAATTGCTTATTATCACTACTATCAGCTTTTACATTTCTTTTTCCACAATTTACAAAACTCCTATCATAGCCAAGAGATGATAATTTCATTTCAATATCTTTCTTTGATAATTCATTAAATCCCTCATATTTTTCAATAGAGTCTTCAATTACATTATTTACTTTATAAGCCTTATAATAACTAATAGATCCACCTATAAAAGCAAATACAATTACTATAAAGACTATTACAATATTTAAAGATACAGTATATCCAATACTTTGTTTCACTATATCACCTAGCCTTACTATTTATAGTTTACTATAAAATTAGTTTTTTTACAATGGAAATAAAAAAAAAGTGACTATTTTTATCACTTCCTTTATAATCACTGATAACTTCAATAAGATGATACATCCATCATTTATGCATCTTTTTTTGTCATCAATCTATTCATCAGCACCTTCTCCTTTACATATTGGTGTGTACCCATTTCCGGTACAAGTAGTGGTACCGTTTGAAACCGAACAATCTTTAGAATGGTAACATTTACCATCTTTCCATATCCCACCATCATTAGTACAACATGCACTTGCTGATGTTTTGTTCATCATTCGTGGAACTATTATGATTCCAACTCCCAACACTATTGCTATTAATACTATTGTTATTACTGTCATATTTGCTTCTCCAGCTGCTTCTTTCATTTAATCATCCTCCTCTATTTTTTTAATTATTTCACTATAATTTTACTATATATATTTTTTTTTGTCAATAACTATTCATTAAAATTGACATAGAAATAAATAATATAGCCATAACTACGCCACCTGTTCCAAATAACATAATCATTGTTTGTTTTTCTATGTGTTCTAATCTCTCTGCATACTTAATTTCTCTTGCTTTACTTTGTAATGATGAAACTGTTTTAGAAAATTGCATAATTTGTTCGTGTTTTTCATTTTGATTACCTAAACTTAAACGATATAAAAGTCTCATCATACGCATTGAGTCTCTAACCGGATATTCATTTGCAAAGTCTATATACGGTTGAATTGACGAGTCACCTTGATCTATCTTATCAACTAATTTTTGTAATCCTTTTTGAAATACTTTAGGAGCAGTATTTATACTTTTACTAAGCGCTATTGGAACGGTATAATGCTCAACTAATATTTCTAAACTTTTTAAATAATATGGCAAAATTAGATCTATATAATGTAGTCTTGCTTTATAAAATGCTTTCAATTTAAAATATTG
>CACZQD010000106.1 GCA_902783215.1 uncultured Erysipelotrichaceae bacterium | reverse complement strand
AATGAATAAGTTATTGTTGCAGTTGCCTGTTTATTTTCTGGTAATGTTTCAGTATTATATTCTACAGTTATTTCCAGTGTTATAGTGGAATTAGGTTCTATAATTTGATTTATGTAGTCTTCTGCATTTGTTTTCATACTATTATTGCTTATATTACTGGTTACATTATTTATAGTGTATCTTTCATTTGATTTATTTTCAATAGTTACATTATATGTTATTTTAGAGTTTATATTTGGAAGTGTTGTATAAAATGTTGAAGTGTTTTTTGAGTATTCGCTTTGAGCATATTGCGATGCTTCATTTTGAATGCTATTTTCTTTGATTTCTACTCCTGTAACTCTTATATCCGCACTAACTCTTACGTATGCATCTCCAGTAATAATCATTGTTTGGCTAAATGATGCACATACAATTGTCATAGTAAGTATAATAAAGAACAAAAGTGGTACTGCTAAGTATTGCTTTTTGATACTTTTAAATCTTTTTACAAGCTTTTTTATGTGCATCATTTCACCTTCTTACTTATTTATATTTGTTTTTTATTTTTTTTATCGTGTTCTTCTCTTTCTAGATATGCTTTAGTTAAACGATATTTATATAGAGAGTTTCCTTTAATTATAACGAAGAAACATTTTTCTCCAGGTATAACATTATAGAATAATATTGGTGCGTTTAAGTTTTGAGAAGCATCTACTAATTCATTAAAACTATCAACTTGTATTTTATTATCAAATGTTTTCTCTTCAATTGTAATATTACCATTAACTATTAATCTATCATATTCTTTTAATATTTTATTAACTGTAATAGTATATATATTTTCTTTAACATAAACTTTATGGAATTTCACACTCAATATAACTAATAATACACCTGTACCAAATAAACCTACCATCGCAATAAACATCGGAATAGATGTAATAAAACTATTATTTGCTGATTTTAATGTATCTTTACTATCTATATTTTGTGTATTTATTTTAATATCTAATGTTTGTTGACTAAGTGGTATTGTTATTTGTAATTTATTATTCTTACTTAATGTATCATCAGCTTTCTTAGTTTTACCATTGGCTTGAATATTCATTGTTACTACTAATCTACTGTTAGCTGATAATCCATATTCACTTTTATAAGCATTAACATAATTATTATATTTATCATAATCAATATCAACATCTTCATTGATTATTACATTATTTGATTTTACTGTTCCTGTTTTAGATTTTAATAAAGTATAATCTTTACTGAAAATTACTTTATTTTCATCTGATGAATCAACAATTTGGACTGCTCCAACAATATCATAAGTATATGAATAATCTAAATCTTCATCTGCTTTAATTTCATAGTTAAATTTAGTATTAATTGTACTAATTAAATTAGCTAAATATTGCATACCGCTAGGTAAAAACTTAGTTTCATAATACTTATTATCTTTTAAATATACAGTATAATCAGCATATCCTGATTCACTATATTCTACCTTTGAACTTTTCTTTTCCAAGTTTACACATTTAGAAAATAAGTAAACCGAAAACAAAAGTATAATAGTAGCTGCTGCAAGCAAAACATAGCTCATTAATCTTCCAGATAAGTGTTTTTTATGTTTTATATTATACAGTTTATCTGTACTAAAATATTTTAAATCTTTTTTTTCATTCTTTTTATTCTTTTCCATTTCTTCTTCCCTCCATAATTTGATTTAACCAAACAGATGGTTTACCAATAAATGGTATTTTCATCTTCACAACTCCGACAACATCGTCATTAGTAACGGTCCAAGTATCCTGAGCTTGTCCTTTTCTATCTCCTTTTGTAAAGATTGAATATGTACCATTTTCTTGTTTAATATCTGTAATTCGGTGAGTATACATTATATTATGTATTTGAAAAACCAAAATATCTCCCTTTTTTAATTTATCAAGATGTTTTTGGTAAGATTTATCAATTATAATTGCATCTCCTACTTCAATAGTTGGGCTCATTGATCCCGAACCAATAACTGCTATCCAATATCTAAATAGATTACTATATAGTACAATAATTAATACAATAAGCATAATAAATATACCTGTAATTACTTTAGACAACAAATGTTTTTCTCGCACATCATCAGTCTCTGTTTTTTGATAAATTAAATTAATAATAAACCAAACAGCTAAAGGTTGTAAAAAATTAAATACTGAATCTAAATATGGTCCATAACTAGGTACAACTGGTAAGATATATAATCCTATATTAGTTATAACCTGATAAATCATACTAGACTCATATCCATATTTTTTAGCCATATCACACAAAACATAGTTTTTAGCAACACTTGGAACAACTACAACTGTAATCATTTCAATAATTTGCGCAACTTTACTTAAATGATATAAATGCATCATAAGTGTTACATCAATTAATGTGAATAATATAATAGTCAATAATAGTATTAATTTACTTTTTTCATTTTTTTTAATAAAGTTATATCTTAATAATTCAGATAAACCAATTGTTATAAGTAAAGGTAATACATTTTTAACAATACCTATAAAAGATAGACTATATGGTGACTTAGCAAACCCTATTAATAATCCTGCGCCATATATTATAATTGTAAAAGATATTGTAAAAGTAAAAATGGTAGTTAATACGCTTCTTTTTTGCATTAATCTGGCTTTTTCAAAACCTAACAAGAAAAAAGTTAATGCAAAAATAATACCCAAGAATATTATCACACTATACTCATTTATAAACTGTTTGAAAAAAATATTTATTATTAATACGATAGAAGATATTGATAATAATACAATAGATTTTATCTCACTTCTCTTCACCATACCACCTCTTTACCCTTTAAATGTGGTAATTACACTCACCCACTATTATAAGTATATCATAAGATTTAAAATTTGAAAAGATTTTTAAATAATATCTTTTAGAAAATTTTTGCTTTTTAAATAAAGACCTGTATATTTTTCATAATATTCATCCAAAAAATTATTAATTTGTTTTTTTATGTTATCACTAATATTAATTTTATCGATTTTTGCTATATCAACATAATAATACATTCTTATTAGTTTCATCGTTTTATCACTAATAATCGGTTCATTAATACGACATTTACTACACAAATATCCACCTTTATCACTCGATAAGGTTACAACTTGATTACTACCGCATACAACACATCCAGTTAAAGATGGCATAACACCTAAATAATCTAAATATTTTAATTCTACAATATTTGTAATTATTAATGCGTCAAATCCTTCATTAATTTTTAATAATGAATTAATTAAAATAGAATAAGCATTATCATTAAAGCTATGTTTCCATACCTGCGTTGATAAATCAAGTAAAAAACTACTATATCCGATTAAAGTAATATCTTTTCTTATATTTTTTAAAGAATTTAAAATATGAACTTCTTTAAGCAAAGATAACTTGTTTTCTTTATAATATATAGTAAATTCACCATAACTTAGTTTATCAGTTGTACTTCTTAATTTACTTTTAATTCCTTTTGCGCCTTTAGCTATCACACCAATTATACCGTGCTCTTTCGTAAAGATATCAATTATTTTGCTAGTATCACCATAGTTTTTTTCATTTACTACGATACCTTCAACTTTTTCAATCATAATCTTCCACCAATTGAAAACGATATTCTTGATTAGCATCAGGATACATATCTTTATCTACTTTTGAAGTAAATAAATCGATATGTCTTGTCCATATTCTGTGATTTCCATGTAGTTCTTCATAAACAACTATTTCTTTAATTTTTTCGCCTTTAGGAGTTTCTGAATCATTCGCAATCATTAAAACACGGTAATAATTACCGTTAAAATGTCTATATGTCTTCCCTATCTGTACATCCATCTTCTTTATCACTCACTTCTTTATATTTTAAGTAATATTCAATCTTTCCAGTATTTTTAAATAAATCCCATAATAATTCTT
>CACZQD010000105.1 GCA_902783215.1 uncultured Erysipelotrichaceae bacterium | reverse complement strand
TTGTTGAATATTATAAACATCTTCATAAAAGAACATCAACATTTCATCTTCATTTAAATCCTTATCATTTATAGAATCATAATTTTTCACGTGAGTTATTGGATTAACTCCTTTTGCATTTTCAAATTGCTTAATCAATTCAAATATAATTAACAACTCATCACTTAATTGATTTCTTTTAGTATTAATATCTAGCTTATTATAAGCATTTTTCATTTCTTCACTCATCTTGATTTACCACCTTGTAGATTATCAACTAATGTTTGTGTTACTTGAACTTGTTGTAAAGACGATAATTGTTGAATTCTATTTTTACTTATTTCAGTTTTATTTTTTTCTCTGATTTTTAAAAAATTAACTAGATTTTCGCTATTCTCTTTTTCTTTTATTTTTTTATAATCAAATATATTTGTTATCATAGAAATAGGAATAGGATTATTTTGAGGTGAGGACTTCATATGTCTTACATTAATATCATTAGACATTCCATATCCACCATCTTTTGCAGGTTGAAAATAATTTTTATCTGCTGGGCATTCTATTATTATAAATCCATAGTGTCTCCCAGGCATCGCTCCACCTAAATACCAATCAATACCTTGATTATTTTTACCTTCTATATAATCTAATCTTCTTTCATCTTTTATATAGCCACTTTTTTTATAAACTTCTAAAGTACTTTCAGAAATACATCTATAACAATGATCAGGTTTACATTCATAATCACCAATTTTGGTTATTGTATGATCTCTAGGCCCCATTCCTTTTTTTTCTAATTTCATTGCATCTTGTAAAGTTAATTTATCGCCACGCAACTGTTTTTCTTGAATAATCCTTACTTCAGGATCAATAGAAAGTGGCATATCTTTTGCATTATATAAATCCATTATTACCTCCTAATGAATTATTTAATCTTTTTCTGATTTATTCATTTCATTTAATACTGCATTGACATCATCCATTGCTTTTTGAAAATCATCTTCTATTTGTTGTTTAAATTCAGCAACATCTTTTTTCATATCATCAATAGATTGCAATTTATTTTGGAGCTGACTTTCATACTTTTTTTCAAACTTTTTAAATTTTCTTTGCGATTCTTCCTTAATTTTATTTCTTTCAACTTTCCACTTTTCTTTTATTTGTTTTTGTTCTTCTAATGATTTTCCTTCCAATTCTTTAATCTCTAACTCATTAATTTTTTTATCTATATCCTTTATTAATTCATCTATATTTTTATAACCATTCATTAATTAAACTCTCCTTCTATTAAATTCAAATATTAACTTATTCTTTTATAAAGGGAACGTTAAATGGTAAGCCTGTCTCAAGAATATCATATTTACCAAAATTTAAATTAATTCCTTTTTCTTTACAAACACTTATTACATTTTGATTTATTTCAAATAATTCATTTGTTTCATATTCCTTAAAATGATTACCTAATATTTGAGATATTGATATTTCGGTGCCTTTTGGTAACTCCTCAATCACTTTTACTAAAACTTCAACTGTATGTTTTATATCCTTTGTACCATTAGGATTTAATATTCGTTCATAAATATAGTGTGCATATTTTTTCATTGTTACTATTTCGTCAAGTGTATAATCAGTTGGTAATTTACCTATTAAATTTAATTCTTCATTATCAATACCCTCTGATTTAGGAATAATAAGTCTAACAAATGCACCATTTTCATCTTTTTCAAACAATTGATTTCTCTCTTCTATTGAATAAACATACTGTCTATGGCTGCCTTCTGTTAAAGAAGGATTTTCTTCTAATTCATCATTAGTTACTTTATTATCAACTTTTTTAAACTTAACATAATATGCCAATCCTCCTAGTGAATAATCATCAGATTCTTCTAATTCAATATTATTGCTTCTGCATTTATTCTTTGCAGCATTGCTAACAATACCTTGTGTTAATGGGCTAACAAATGCAACTTCAGGTTTATAATTAATTAATTGAGCAATCGTCGTTTCAGTATTATACGGTAATTCACTAATTCTATTTACAATATTATTCACAACTTTATTATCATTTGAATAATAATTTTCAACAAAAGTATTGTATTCATCTTCTAATTCTTTTGGTAATTTTTGATTAGCAAAAACATATCCTTCATCATCAAAAAATATAAAATCTTTTAAATTATCAGGAATTAAATTTGTTGATGATTTCTGAACTTGATTATTTAATTTATCATTAAATTCTTTTATCATATCTAGTAAAACTTGTTTTTCTTCAGTACATATAATATTTTCATCAAAATATTCTTTATTTTTATTAACTATCTCAGGACTATTATTAAATGAAATTCTTGTATCTACTAAATAATCACCTAAATCAAATAAAGCATCTAAATACTTGTTTTCATTAAGATTTTTTGTAAATTCCTCTCTTAAAAATGTCATTCTTCCATATGGGACAAATCTAGAGTCTGATTCAGTTTCTAAATAATTTAATTTAAAACTGAACTCATTAATAAAGTTTTTTATTGAAATAATATTTTCTTCTTCACTACAATTCCTATCTACATAACTTTCTACTTGGTTAAAAATCTCTCTAAATGCGCTACGAGGTAATTTTTTCCACATTTCACGATGTTTTCTTTTCCCTTCACTTAAAATTTTTAAACTTTCTTCTTGAGATATTGCAGTCATTGATTTTTTCATATAATCATATATATTTTGGTAATAATTATCCAATAATTCATCATATTTTTGAAAATCAACTATATCATTTATTATATCTAAAATACTTTCGTCATCGGTTTCATATTCTTCACCATCAACAATGATATCCATATAATGTAAACGTTTTAGATCAAATCGTTCTTTAGTATAATGTGTTTCATTATATTTATAATTGATATCCCCTTTAATTTTGGTAATTAACTCATTAAATTTATTAATTTTATCACTATCAACTAAATATGGAATTTCTATATTAATTTTGGCTAAATTACTTGAACCAAGTTTTTCATCACAGCAAAAATCTATATATTTACTATATTTTATTAATCCGTATTCTTGATTAGTACCATCTAATGATGGCTCTATTATAAATACGTATTCACGTTTAAAAACACTACCTATTCCATAATCTCCGTTATAACATCTATTCTTTATCTTAAAAATTGTTTTATTATTATTCATATTTATCACAATATCCTTCCTTTAATTAAATTCTATAAAATAATTATTAATTAAAAATTCAATTATTTCGTAACTCTTTCTAATGTGCCAATAGTATATTGAAGCTTTATATATTCTAATTCATTATTTATGTATCCAATAGTCATAGTTGAAGATTCATCACTCAATTCCCATAGATAATCTCCAGCAATTTCTTTTGTATATTTTCCTATTGAATTTACTATTTCATCTATAGTAGTATTTTGACTTAATATTAATCCTCCTGGGAGCTTCACTTGAGAATTATTTATTATTTCATTATTCAAATTAATATAACTTAATTCAGTATTTTCGACAGTAACAATTTCATCATGTACATTAAATACTTCAGCTGCAGGAATACTTATACCATTATATTTAAAAGAAATGCCAACAGAATGATAATTTTGTAATTCTCTATCTAAATTATTACTAGTAAATTCATATCCATATTCAATTAAATTTTTTGTTTTAATTCCAGGATAAATTAAGTTCCCATCCACTGAAAGGGTCAAATCTTTCCAAGTATAATTATCAATATCTTTTTTATTATTTTGTGTATTGTCATTAGTTTGAATATTATTACTCTCTACATTATTTGCATTATCATTAACATTATTAATACTTTTTTTACTTTTTTGACTAAGCAACAGTATTGTAGTAATAAGTACAACTATAACTATTAATACTAGTGCTATAATTAACATCAATTTCTTTTTCTTTTTATAATTATTTGTTATATTAACATTACTATCTTGAATAGAGTTTACTGGCTGTTGAATAAAAGGTGTTGGCTGTATATTTGAATCAGTTGATTGATAATTAATACCAACATCTTGATTTATACTTTAATTATTTACAAATTGATTATTAGATATTCCATTGTTGTTTTGTGCATTATAGTTGTCTTGATTTATATTATTTGAATTATTATTCATATTTATCACTTCTACAAAAAATACAGATATCTTATTATCTGTATTTATTCTAACATTGATTAATATAATTGTCAATGCACCTAAATTAGTTTAAAGCATCTTTTAATTTAGATCCAACTTTAACTGATACAGCAGTTCTTGCAGGAATTGCAACTGGTTCTCCAGTTCTTGGATTACGTCCAGTACTAGCTGGTTTATCTTTAGCTGTAAATGTAAAGAATCCAGTTAATGATACTTTCTTATCTTCTTTTAATCCTTTTGTAATTCCACTCATAACTGCATCTAATGCACGAGTAGCATCTGCTTTTGTTAATCCAGCTTCTTCAGCTACGTAATTAACTAAATCTGTTTTAGACATATGTCTACCTCCCTATCTACTTTATTACGTAAGCTATCTTGCTTACAATTTAATATTACCACATCTATAAAGCAATTGCAATATTTTTTGATAAATTTCACAAAAAAGTGAGTATTTTCAACGATTTACTCACTTCATTACTATTTAATTATTTGTTTATTATTATTTAATCCATAAATTTTAGATCCATAATCTACTACATTATTTAATTCTGATAATGTAGTTACATTCTCTCCATAATATGGAATAATTTGTTTTCTACTTTCATACATACTTTCACGTAATTTATTAAAATCTAGTGACGTCTTAAGACCGTTAGATGTTGCTGAATAAATTCTATTATTATGTATTTGTCCACCTTTATTAGTTGACCATATATCTACATTTGATATACTTATATGACTTTTTTTAATAGCAACTTCATCAGTAGTTAATCCCACATAAATATCTCCTTCATTATATGAAAGATCATTATATATTCCATATAAAGGTGCGGATTCTTTATAATGAATCACTTTAAATAAATCTAAGTTATCATTACTTGTAATAGCCATTTTAGTATTCTCTAAAGATATTTGATCTTTATCATCTATCATTTTAATTGGTTTACCTAGCATAGAAACTGGACTATAAGCTGCTTCATTATACATTTCTATAATAGTATATAACTTTTTACATGCATTATTAATATTTTCATAATATATTGTTCTATCTTCATCATTTAAACTATTATATATTTCTAATACTTTATCATATTTATTTAATAACATACCAATTTCTTGATAAATTTCTTCTTCACATAAATAAACATCTAATTTTTTAATTGCGCATAGTGTGGTATCTACAGTAATAATAAATGATTCAAAATAATCTTTTACTAATTTTTTATTTGCATCTCTTACATTCTTTTCATGAGCTTTATTATTTATTTCATCAATTATACTTTGATTATAAAATTTGAAATATTCTTCTGATTCTTGATTTAATTCATTAAAGAATTGTAAAGCTAATAAGAAATTCTTCTTAAGTTCCATCATTCTTTCTTTTTGTAATTTTCTATTATCTTCAACAATTCCTTTTTTATCTTTCTCATCTAAAGATTTATAATTATCATATATATCCTTAATCTCATTTACTTTATCTTTTATCATATTATATGTTTTTTTCATTTTATTAAGTTTTTCATATTTCTTAAACATTTCTAATAAATCAATATTTGAATTTTTCTTTTTATCTGAATATGTATTAAATATATCTGATACTTGTTTTTTTACTTCTTGGTATTTATCTTGACCAATATTATATAGTTTAGATATATAGTCCAAAATTTCTTTTTCATCCTTATCATATTCATCAGTAACTGTTTCTTCAACATCGTTATTTTTATCATTAGAACTTTTTAAGTCTTCTGGCATATTAACATATTCATCATCTGAAAAATACTCATCGATATTCATTGATTTTTCATCATTTTCATTAGTCTCTTCTTGTTTAACTATATCCTCTACACCTTTTTTTAATGCATCTACACCCTTTAAAATAACTTCTTCCGCACTATCTAAATAGTTTTTAATATTATCTTCATCTTTTGTACTATCAGTATTATCTTCATACTTTTTCTTTTCTTCAGATAATTGATTAATTCCTTCTTTAATCACACTTAAACCTTCACCTAATTTCCCTTTAAGATTATCTAGTTGATTATTATTTAATTTTTTAAAAATATCATCCATCATACTCACTTTATATTCCTCCTCCGATATAAGTTTATATTCTACAATATATTTTAATACTTGTCAAATTATTTGTCTTTAGTGTATAATGAATATGGTGATGATATGAAACTAATTATTGAAAATAAATCTATCCCAATAAAAAAGTGTACATCATTTAAAGATAAATTATTTGGAGTAATGTTTAAAAAAAATATTGATTATGGTATTGTACTAGAAAAATGTGGAAGTATACATACATTCTTTATGAAAGAAAATATTGATGTTATCATGACAGATAAAAATTATAAAGTACTATTTATTTATAATAATTTAACGAAAAATAAAGTTATATTACCTAAGAAAAATGTTTATTATACATTTGAGATACCTAGCGGATTAAATAATTATAAAATCAATGATAAATTAAAAACAATTGATTAGTTTCAATTGCTTTTTAATTGTTCTATTATATTTAGATAATATTTAACTTTATCATTATTTTTATCATTTATTTTATCAATAATACTTTGACAATCTTTTACATAATCATCAATATATTTATTATTTTTCTTTAAAATAGGACCAACTATATAATCTAAATCATTATATTCTTGACTTCCCTTTTTAAATTTAATAACAACATATTTTTGATTATTTTCTTTTACATAAACTTCATTATCAATATAAAATCCTAATTTAACTACTTCTTGTCTTAAAATTTTTAAATTATTATTTGAAGATATAATTAATGTATCAGTTAATTCTTTATTAGAAAGTATTTTAAGAATTGTATGAGTACCCATTCCCGATATGATAGTTGTATCATAATTACTTACATCTATATTTTTAAGCCCATCAGTTACTATTGTATTAATTTCTACATTATGTGTTTTAAAATTATCTAAGGCTTTTAAAATACATTCTGAAGATATATCTGTAGCTAAGCATTTAATTTTGTGTTGTGTTAAATAAATGGATAAATAACCATGATCACAACCTACATCAATAACTCTTTTACCATCTACTAAATTAGCTACAGTTTGTAAACGTTTCGATAACTTCACTAATCCTCCATATAATCTCTTAATCTTCTACTACGAGATGGATGTCTAAGTTTTCTTAAAGCCTTAGCTTCAATTTGACGAATACGTTCACGAGTAACACCAAACATTTGACCAACTTCTTCAAGTGTTCGTGGTTTGCCATCTTCAAGCCCAAAACGAAGTCTAATTACTTTTTCTTCTCTTTCAGTTAGTGTTAACAATACTTCTGATATTTCATCTTTTAATAATTCATTAGTCGCAAATTCTTCTGGAGACATATTATGTTCATCCTTAATAAAATCTCCCAAATGTGAATCATCTTCTTCACCAATTGGTGTTTCTAAACTA
>CACZQD010000104.1 GCA_902783215.1 uncultured Erysipelotrichaceae bacterium | reverse complement strand
ATCTTAATTTCTCTGATTTAAATCAAGCAAGTACCCATGCATATACCAAAGTATTATTTGGTGAAAATAATGTTTATCGTGCTGGAACAATTGGTACAGTTGCTGATAAAACAGCATTTGGTTTTGTTAAAGGGTATTGTGAAGATAACAATATTGTGATGAAAACAGCTGAAGTTGAACGATTAGCTAAAGGATGTACAGGGGTTAAAAGAACAACAGGACAGCACCCAGGTGGAATTGTTGTTATTCCAGATTATATGGATTGTTTTGATTTCACACCATTTCAATTTCCAGCGGAAGATCCAACATCACCTTGGCGCACAACACATTTTGATTATCACTCTATTGAAGAATGTGTATTAAAACTTGATATTTTAGGACATTCTGATCCTACTCAATTAAGACTTATTCAATTGCAATCAGGAACGGATATTATGAAAGTTCCTTTAGACGATAAAGATACCATGAGTATTTTTACATCTACTAAAGTTTTAGGAGTTACTACTGAGCAAATAATGTGCAACACAGGAACTTTAGGTATTCCTGAGTTTGGGACTCCATTTACTATTAAATTAGTAGAAGATACTAAACCAACTACATTTGCAGAATTAGTAAAGATATCTGGTTTATCACATGGTACGGATGTATGGCTTGGTAATGCTCAGGAATTAATTCAAAATAATGTTGTACCATTCAAAGAAACAATTGGATGTCGTGATGATATTATGGTTTATTTGATGTATAAAGGTGTTAAACCGATTAAAGCATTTAAAATAATGGAGTTTGTTCGTAAAGGAAGAGCTTCAAAACAACCAGATTTATGGCAAGAACATGTTCAAACTATGAAAGAAGCTAATATTCCTGAATGGTTTATTGGATCTTGTCAAAAAATAAAGTATATGTTCCCTAAAGCCCATGCTGCTGCTTATGTTATAAGTGCCTTTAGAATTGCTTGGTACAAGGTTCATATGCCGGTATACTTTTATGCATCTTGGTATTCTTCGAAAGCAACAGATGTAGACGTGGAAGCAATGATTAAAGGATATGATACAATTAGATCAAGAATTATTGAAATACAAGAAAAAGGATATGAAGCTTCAAATAAAGAAAATGGTCAATTAGAAAGTTTAAAAGTAGCTTTAGAAGCAAGTGCTAGAGGTATGAAATTTTTAAATGTTGATTTATACGAAAGCGAAGCAACTGTTTGGAAAGTTAAAAATGATACAGAAATATATCCTCCGTTTAATTCAATAGATGGTTTAGGAGATACAGTAGCTAATAATATTGTAAAAGAACGCGAAAAGAGAGAATTTTTAAGTGTAGAAGAAGTACAATATCGTGCCAAAGTATCACAAACCCTTATTGAAAAAATGAAGTCAATGAATATTTTTGACGGAATGGAAGAATCAAATCAATTAAGTTTGTTTTAAAATGGCAGTTATTGTCATTTTTTTCTTTATTTGTATTTACAAATTTTAAAAAATATGATTTAATTATAATAGAAGTAATAAAATAACGGAAGGTGATTGTGTGGAAGAATCTATTAATTACATAATTAGTAAGTATTTTATTTCTATTAAAGATAAGATAGATTTTGCTGTTTCAGTATTAGAAAATCCAAAAGCAAATGATAATAATTATTCAGTAAGAAATATTGTGGAAAGTATTGCCAATGTTTCTCTTGATAATCTAGAAAGAGAGATAAAAAATAATTATCCAAGTTTTGAAAAATTGGAAAGTTATGTAAATAATGAAGATGAATTAGATAGTATTAAGAAAAATTTTAAAAGTATTTATGAAACTATTAATTTGAGTGTTTGTGATTTTTTAGATAATAATATGGAAAAAGACAACTCGATGGCTTTAAATAGTTTAATAAAGTTAGACAAAGAAATTGATAATTATATAAATAGTTTTAATAAGCTTGAAGAAAGAAAGATAGATACCCCTGAAATAGCAGCAGAAAAAGCAGATAAATTAATTCAAATAGAAAATAATAATATAAATGAATTAAATCAAGAATTAGAAAAAATTGAAAGTGAATCTATGGATGATGTTAAGGTGGTTAAACCAGTTGATTTAGAAAATACTTTGGATGAAATAGATGAGGTTTTAGATTCTTTAGTTGAAAATCAAATTGATGAACAAAGTAATATTCAGGAAGAGAAAGGAGATGTTCTTAATATGGATAATGAAGGAAATAGTACTGAAGAATATAATGTAGATGAATTTTTAAAACATATTAGTGAATCACAAAAATATTTTGATAAGGTTGCTGAGAAGTTTAATAAAGGAGGTACAGAAGCTTCAGATAAATTTACAGCTGAAATGGATAGAATAAATAAAGAATATGAACAAAAAGAAAAGGAATCAGATGAATTTTTTGCTAATCTTACTGGTAAAAACAGTCAAGAAGAAAATTCTTTAGAACCAGTTGAAATTCCTGTAAATGATCTAAGTTTTGATTTTGAGCAAAATCAAAAGGAATTTAATGATAAATATATCACACCTTATGAAAAACAACCAGTTGATGAAGATATGTATATGGCGAGATTAGATAGAACTATTGATAGACTTAATAAATTGTTTAAAGTTTTATATAAACAAAAAAAGAATAGTAGTAATTGTAAAAAAAGATTTGAATTAGCACAAAAAGAATATGAAGAAAAATCAGCTGAATATCAAAAGGCAGAAGAAGAAGTTAATGAAACACAAAAAGATATTGATATTATTTTAAAGCAACTTTATTCTTCTGATTTAGGGAATAGTCCTTTATTACAACCAGATGAAACTTTAGATGAACCAAAAAAAAGAATCTAAATTGATTCTTTTTTTATGCACATTTTTTATCTAGTGTTCTCTTTTCTCTCGCACTCATTCTTACTTTAGAACCATCTTCAAGAGTGACTACTTGTAAATTTGGTTTTTGAGCATGTTTAGTAGCTCTTAAAGAGTGTGATCTTCTATTTCCAAAAAGTGGTTTTGTATTTGTTGCTTTCTTTGCCATTGTATATACCTCCTATTCAAAGTATTTTTTTCCTCGCTTTATGAGTTTACCATATTTTTTGGTATAAGTCAAATAGTTATTGAAAAATATACTAAATATTAGTAAAATATATGTAGGAGGGATATTATGTATACACCATTAAATATTAAAACAGATAATTATTTACAATCAAGTTTAATTAAAATACCTGATTTAATTAGATTTGCAAAAGATAATAAATTAACCTCCTTAACAATAACTGATAATAATATGTATGGAGTAATGGATTTTTATAAGGCCTGTATAAATAATGGTATTAAACCTATTATTGGTTTAGAAGTTAAAATAAGTGAATTGGAAATTATTTTGTATGCTAAAAACTATATTGGCTATCAAAATTTAATAAAAATAACTACTATTATGAGTTATACAGATCTAACAATTAATGATTTATCTAAATATTGTAAGTATTTAGTTGCCATTATTCCTTTTAATAGTCGTAATTTGTATAATGAACTTAAAAGTATATATGAGGATCTATTTTTAGGATATAGTAATGTAAAACAACGTAGCTTATTAAAAGGTGATTTAGTTTATATAAATAGTATTCAATGTTTATATCAAAATGAAACACAGTATCTTAAATATTTAGAAGCGATTAAAGAAGGTATAACTTTAAATTTTATTGAAACGAATTATAGTAATAATTACTTAAAATTGGATGATGATATCTTAAATATTGATTTAAACAATAATGAAGAAATAGTATCAATGTGTACTGTAGAATTACCATTTAACCAAGATTTAATGCCTAAGTTTAATAATAACAATAGTATGGATAGTTATAGTTATTTAAAGAAAATGTGCATTGAAGGATTAAAGGGCCGTTTTGGAAACAGTGTTTCTGTTATCTATCAACAAAGATTAAAGTATGAATTAAATGTAATTAATAACATGGGATTTTGTGATTATTTTTTAATTGTTTCTGATTATGTTAAATACGCTAAAGATCATAACATAATTGTTGGTAGTGGTAGAGGAAGTGCCGTTGGATCATTAGTCGCTTATTGTTTATATATCACGGATGTTGATCCTTTAAAATATGATTTGTTGTTTGAAAGATTTTTAAATCCAGAACGTGTTAGTATGCCAGATATTGATATTGACTTTGAACATGAGAAGCGTGATGAAGTTATTAATTATTGTATTGAAAAATATGGTGAGAAAAGAGTAGCACCTATTATTGCATTTGGTACGTTAGGTTCAAAACAAGCAATTAGAGATGTATCTAGATGTTTAGATATTGATTTGAAACTTGTTGATAATGTTTGCCGTATGATTGATTCAACAAAGAATTTAAGTGCAAACTATCAAAATCCTAAATTAAGGAATTATTTGAAATTACGTCCAAATTTATTAGATATGTATAACAAAGCAATGCATTTTGAAGGGTTAAAACGTCATACTACAATTCATGCTGCAGGAATTATTATGTCTAATACTGATTTGGATGAAGTTATTCCACTTGATAAAACACATGAATTTTATACAACGGCTTATGATATGAATTACTTAGAAGAAATAGGCCTTTTAAAAATGGACTTTTTAGCTATTAAGTATTTAACAACGATACATCATATAATTGATAGTATTAATAATCATAATAACTTATCCATTAATTTTGATGATATACCTTTAAATGATGAAAAAGCGATAAATATTTTTAAACGTGCGGATACAATTGGAATATTTCAGTTTGAATCATCTGGAATGATTCATTTTTTAAAGCAATTAAAACCTAGTACTTTTGATGATATTTTTGCTGCAATCGCGCTTTTTCGTCCTGGTCCAATGAAAAATATTCCTTCATATATTAGACGTAAAGAAGGTAAAGAAAAGATAGACTATCTAGATCCATCTTTAGAGAAAATACTTAAATCTACTTATGGTATTATGATTTATCAAGAACAGATAATGCAAATAGCGAATGTGATGGCTAATTATACACTAGGTGAAGCTGATATTCTTAGAAAAGCCATGAGTAAAAAGAAAAAAGATTTGCTTATGGAAGAAGAATATCGTTTTAAAAAAAGAAGTATTCAAAATGGATATAATCAAGAATTAGTTAATAAAGTATTTGCGTTGATGATGAAATTCGCAGAATATGGTTTTAATAAATCTCATTCAGTTGCTTATTCCATTATTGCTTATAAAATGGCTTATTTGAAAGCTTATTATCCTGAATATTTTATATGTGAATTAATGTCTATGGAACAAGGTAATGCTTCAAAAATGAAAAAGTATTTATATGAAGCTAAAAAGTATGGTATTAAGATTAATGGCCCTAATATAAATAAAAGTTTAGATATCTATACTATTATTGATAATGATATTCAATATCCAATTTCACACATTAAAGGGATTAATAGTAGTGCGGTAAATACTATTGTTGAAGAAAGAAAAAAAGGCTTATTTATAGATATATATGATTTTATTAGACGATGCTACGGAAAAGTTGTAAATAAAAAAGTTATTGAATCATTAATTCTAGTAGGAACTTTTGATGGATTAGGTTTTAACCGAAAAACATTATATGAAAATATTGATGTAATTATTAATTATGGTGAATTACTGCAAACATTGGATGCCGAATATGTTTTTAAACCTGAGATAGAGTTAAAGAATGAATATACACAAAAAGAAATGATGAGTATTGAATTAGATTATTTAGGATTTTATTTAACTAGAAGTCCTGTTTCTGATGCTCGTGATAAGTATTCAGACATAATTATGTTAAATGAAATAGATAACTACTTTAATAAATCTGTAAAAATAGCTGTTATGATTGATAGAATAAAAGAAGTTGATACTAAAAAGGGTGAAAAAATGGCTTTTGTTACTGGTTCTGATGAATTTCGACAAATTGATATTGTATTCTTTCCTAAAATATATAAGGAATATAAATTAACAAAGGGAAGTATAATATTATTAGAAGGTAGAGTTGAGAAAAGATATGATGAATATCAAATTATTGTACAAAAAGTACTTGACACTACTTTACAGGGAAGTAATTAAAAAATGTAATAATTACTTCCTTTTTTCTCAAACTTTGATATAATTAGATTAAGGTGATGATAAATGAAAAAGCATAAGAAATTAAAAACATTCTTAATTGTTTTATTTTTACTTGGTATCGTATCTGGAATTTTAGCATTTATATATTTGAATAACTCTGATTCAGTAGAAAAGTCAAAGAAAAAAAAGATAAAAAAAGAGAAAGTAGAAAAGAAAGTTCAAATAGTTGATTTAGATAGTGATGCTCGTCCATATGCAGTAATGATTAATAATATTTCAACAGTTTGGGGATATCAAACAGGTATACAAGATGCTTATTTAGTTTATGAAATAATTGTTGAGGGTGGATATACCCGGTTAATGGCTATTTTTAAGGATAAATCTTTGGAAAGGATAGGATCTGTTAGAAGCTCTAGACATTATTTTTTGGATTATGCTTTAGAAAATGATGCAATATATGTTCATTTTGGATGGAGCCCTCAGGCACAATCTGATATTTCATCACTCGGTGTGGATAATATTAACTTTTTGACATATGGTAAAGGATATATTCGTGATAGGTCATTAAATTTAGCAAGTGAACATACCGCTTTTACAAGTACAGATAAGATAATGAATGCAGCTAGTGATTTAGGTTATTCAAAAAAAACCAATCAAAATGTATTGCTTAATTATTCTGCAGATGAGATAAATATTAATAATATGGATGAAAATATACAGGCAAAAAAGATAGATATTACATATTCTAATAATAGATCTACAAATTATGAATATGATGAGCAAAACAAAGTATATAAAAGATTCCAAAATAATAGAGAACATACTGATTATGAAACAAAAAAACAATATACAGTTAAAAATATTATTGTATATAAAGTAAAAAATTATATGATTAGTGGTGATGAAAAGCACCGTCAAGATATTGAAAATATAGGTTCAGGAGAAGGATACTATATTACAAATGGTTATGCTGTACCAATTAAGTGGAATAAGCAGACAAGATCAACTAAGACAAGATATACATATTTAGATGGTACTGAAATAACAGTTAATGATGGTAATACATTTATACAAATAATGCCAGAAAACCAGAATTTAGTAATTGAATGATAATTTGCATAGAAATCAGAAATGTGCTATAATGAAATAGCGCTGAAGAGGTGAGTTTGTGAAAAAAATAGTTGATAAAGAATATTTATCGATTGTTCAAGATATATTAAATCATGAAGAATTTAAGGGAATGGACAATATTAAACATCATAATACAACAAGATATGATCATTGTTTAAAGGTATCTTATTATTCATATAAGGTAGCTAAAGCATTGAGATTAAAGTATGTTGATGTTGCTCGTGGTGGATTGTTGCACGATTTCTTTAATGATCGTACTGTTTATCATGATAAAGTAAACGAAAAGATTAAATTATATACTTTTGAACATCCAAAATTAGCAGTTAATAACGCTAAAAAGTATTTTGATATAACGGAATTAGAGGAAGATATAATTAGATCTCATATGTTTCCAATCGATATTAAAATTCCAAAATTTGCAGAAAGTTGGATTGTAAGTAGTGTAGATAAAGTAATTGGTACATTTGAATTTGGTAAAAAAGCCAGTCGAAAGTTAAGTTATGCTGCTGAACTAGCTTTACTATTTATAATTAATATGATAAAATAAGCGTCAGCTTATTTTTTTGGAGGTTAAAATGAACTGGTATGAAAAATCCTACATCGCACAACAAGAAGAAAAGCAACTTAATAATATTGATGAATTAATACATTTAAAAAAATATAATTTAGCCAGAAGAGAATCTTATAATTTATTATCAAAATATCCTAATTTTAAATTAGTAAATTCTAGATTAATTATTTTGAACCATTTATTAGGTGATGATGAGAGAAATGTTTTATATTTAACTGAAACAATGGAACATAGTGATAATTATAAGATTCGTTCTAATTTGTTTGAATGTTATTATTATATGCATAAATATCAAGAGGCATTTGATTTATTGGATTCTTTTATTGATGGAGCAAAAGCTGAAAAATTAAAATATTATCGTATTTATGAAATCGTTTTAATGAAAAAAATAGGTATGGAAATAAATTTATTAGATTTTGAAAAAGATAATTATATTCTTAATCAAATAATTGATTATAATTATAATAGGTTTGATAAATATGTAAATAGTTTAACGGAAAAACATATTCATATGAATATTAAAACAAATAAAGATATAGATCTAAAACAAATTTGTCATCAAATAGAACAAATGCTGTTAAATTGTAAACGATCTAAAATGCTTGATTTTTCTGACATATACATGTTTTATTGTCCTAACTTTGCTATAGATAGTAATGGTATTATTATTGATTATATTAAAGT
>CACZQD010000103.1 GCA_902783215.1 uncultured Erysipelotrichaceae bacterium | reverse complement strand
TTCGGTAAAACAATAAGCAACCTTACATACTTATTATACAACATTTTTTGCATAAAGAAAAGAGGTTGACCTTTGTCAACACTCTGTATAACGAGCTACTATTTAGCTCGTTATTTTTTTACGTCTTTTTTTAAATCCATTAATAATATCATCTTTATAAAATTTATAAGTTGTTACAACAAATATAGCAAGTGGGAAAGAAATAACAATACCCATAATTCCAAAAATACTACTTCCTGCAAAAACAGACAGAATAACTATTAATGGATGTATTGAATTTGATTTACCATATACATTAGCATTAATTACATAGCTATCAACCAATGATAATACTGCAAAAACTATAATTGTTTTAATAAATAGTGATGGACTAATAACAAATGCTGTAATAGCAGCAATACAATTATTAGCCATTCCTCCAAAATATGGAATTAAATTAGCTATACCTGCTAAAAAGCCTAATAATAATGCATCCGGATGTCCAATAATCGAATAAGCTATACTATACTCAATTACTGATATAATCATTACTTTAACAAGTCCATTTAGATATCTACGCATTTGATCATCTAAAGCTATAACATAATTATATGTTTTTTTACTTCGTCCTTTAAAAAATTTTTTTACTAGTGCTCTAATTCTATCCATATCAATTAATAAGTAAACAAATGCAGCAGCGCCTATTAATATATTTGATAAAACGTCTAATGAAGAATTAATTATATTAATCGCGCCATTAGATACATAATTGCCTACATTACCTAAAATATTTTTAAATATATCACTTAATTCACTTTCAAATCCTGCTAAATTAATATCAAAATTACTTTTAGATATATGATTTACAAAGTTTAAAATATTACTAAATAAACTAGTTAATTGTCCAATTAATATCGACGATATAATATATATAACAAAAGTTGCAATAAGAAGTATTACTGATACAATTATTAATACTCCTAACCATTTAGGTATTTTTTTCTTTTTCATTTTTTCTAAAAAAGGATATAAAGCATATGCTGCTGCAAAAGCAAAAATAAATGGAAGTAAAATATTTGTTATCTTATGAACTACTCCTATCCATAAATTTCCAGTTTTATATATGAAGAATATAATCACTACTGCTAAAGCTAAGTTTACTAATTTATAATTAATCTTTTTCATACTTATCCTCACTTTCAATAATGATAGTAACTGGTCCATCATTAGTAATAGATACATTCATATCCGCACCAAATACCCCAGTTTGAACATTAACATAATGGCTCAATTTTTTATTAAATAAATCATATAATTTAGTTGCTTCACTAGGATTTAAAGCCTTAACATAACTTGGTCGTCTCCCCTTTTTAGTATCTGCATATAAAGTAAATTGTGAGATACTTAAAACACTACCGTTAACATCTAATAATGATTTATTCATAACGCCATCTTCATCATCAAATATTCTCAAATTTATGACTTTATTTATAATATAATCAATATCACGTTGTTGATCACCTTCAGTAAATCCAACTAATAAAACAACACCTGAATCAATTGAACCTGTTACTTTATTATCAACAGATACACTTGATTTTAAACTCCTTTGAACTACTACTTTCATTTTATTACTCTTTCTACATTAGTAACATTACTAATATTTTTTAAATCATTCATAAATTTATTTAAATCTAATAAATTAGTTACTGATACCTTTACTTCAAAAATATATTTACCTTCATTATTAATAGTATTAATACTTTTTACTACCATATTAGTATTTGCTGTTTTAGCAACAATATTAAATAGTATTTCTTTATTATCAGTAGCATGAACTAATAAATATGTGGAATACTTTTGATCAGTTTTATCATTCCAATGAACCTTAATTAAACGTTCATCTAAATCTTTTATATTAGGGCACATTACTCTATGTATATTTATGCCATGACCACTAGATATATAACCCGTTATTTCATCACCTGGTATTGGATGGCAGCACTTACTAATACTAACTTTTATATTATCAATACCTTCAACAACAACATCACCTTTATTATTACTATCGTCATTAGTTTCCTTATTAACAACTCGATCAATTAAAATTTGTTCTTTAGTTTTATTATCATTAGTAATAATATTGATGATTTGATTTGGTGAATACTTGTTATTACCAATACCTATATATAAATCATTTAAATTATCAATTTTTAATTCTTTAAATATTTTCTTTAAATTATCATCACTAGCAAATTCATTATAAGAAAGTTTTCTTTTGCGTAACTCACTTATAAAGATTTCTTCTCCTTTTTTTAAATACTGTTCTTTATCTATTTTATTAAAATAAGCTTTAATTTTATTACGAGCAGAAGAAGTATATGCCATATCAATCCAAGATGATGAAGGACCAACTTGATTTTTATTAGTATTTATTTTTATAATATCATTATTTTTTAATTTATAATCTAAAGGAACAATCTTCTCATTTACAATAGCACCAACCATTGTATGTCCTACATTGGTGTGTACACGGTAAGCAAAATCAATTGGTGTGGATCCATTTGGAAGCTCAATTACATCTCCTTTTGGGGTATAAACATATATAGTATCATTTAATATATCACCTTTAACATCCTTAACAAATTGTTCTTCATCAGTATCATTTTCTTTTATTTCCATTATGTTTCTAAAAAATTGCAATTTCTCTTCCATTGTATCTTGTAACATTGTTTTACCTTTTTCTTTGTAAGACCAATGTGATGCAATACCATGTTCGGCAACTCGATCCATTTCATATGTACGAATTTGAATTTCAAAAAAGTTTCCATCTTTCCCAAAAACCGTTGTATGAAGTGATTGATACATATTACTTTTTGGCATAGCAATATAATCTTTTAATCGTTTAGGAACGGGACGATATTTTGAATGAATTAATCCCATAGCTTGATAACAATCAGCCTCAGTATCAACAAATACTCTTAAAGCAAGTAAATCATAAATATCGCTAAATCGTTTACCATTATCTAGTTTTTTATAAATACTATAAATACTTTTCGCACGTCCCTTTATTTCATGTTTAATACCATGTTCATTAAGTATTTTAGATACTTCATCCATCATATCTTCAACATACTTATTACGTTCATTTTTCGATTTGTTTAATCTTTCTACAATTCCAAAATATACATCTGGTTTAGAATATCTTAAAGATAACTCTTCTAATTCTGTTTTAATTTTATTCATACCTAATCGATGTGCGATAGGAACTAATATTTCTAATGTCTCTTTAGCATTTGCTTTTTGCTTTTCTTCATCTAAAATATACATTGTGCGCATATTGTGCAACCTATCAGCCATTTTTATAATAATGACTCTAACATCTTCTGTAAGTCCTACTAATATCTTACGATGATTAGCAACTTGACTTTCAGTATCGCCATTATAATTAAGACGATTAATCTTAGTAACTCCATCAACTAAAGAAGCTATTTCATTACCAAAATTATCTTCTAATTCTTCCTTTGATACACCACACATCTCCATCGTATCATGAAGTAATGCTGCACAAATAGTTTGATAATCAGCATTTATGGACGCCAAAATATAAGCAACATTTAAAGGATGCTTAATATAATCAGTATGATTTAAACGTTTTTGACCCTTATGTTTTATAGAAGCAAATTCATAACTTTTATTAATCATATCTAATTGCTTTTCATCTTGAATATAAGTTTTTATCTTTTCTAATAATTCTTCAAAAGTTAACTTTGGTTTATCTTTCATAATATCACCACTTTAATTATAACATGAATTTATTTAAAAAGAAAAAAAACTTGAATAATCAAGCTTTATTATTTTATCTTTTTCTTTGTTTTTTGTCCTAAATTGTTTATAATTTTCTGATGCTCTGCGTCATAAGCTAAAGCTTTGAGCCAAGAAGTAAAATCTGTAGCTTTAAATATATCAGTTTCTATATCACAATATATAGGCATTATTTTAATATCATTTATATTTATTAGACAACCGTTTACTAATAATTGTTCATCGTTTACTATCTGAACACTCTGACGGATATTTTCGACTATTATTTCACCATTAATACTAATTATATCTAATCTATCTTTATAATATATGATAATTAAATTACCTAGTTTATAATAACTATCTATAGGCTCATAGCAATTAAATATTTCATTTCCATTTATATCAATTAAGCCATATTCACTACCATTTCTAAATAATGCAACACCATTATTAAAATAAGAAATATAATCATATTCATTTGATATTCTCATGCCACTTCGATTAAATAAGCTAGAAGTACCATAATTAAATACTACATATACATTTTTATTTATTATCATAATATCTTTATAATGAGGTTTTATTATTTCTTTGCCATTATAATCAATTAATCCCAATTTATGATCATTTTCAACAAGTAATAATTGTAAATTATGATTCAGATTAGCAATCAAATCATATTTCTTACTAATTATCTTACCAGCATTATCAATAAGATAGTTTTTTCGCTTATCATCACCTATAATTACTTTATTTTCAAATAATTCACTAGCATAATTATCTTTAAATATTTTATTACCATTACTATCAAAAACAGACCGCTTAAGATGCGTAGGAAAAAATGATTCTTTACGTGCGACAACAAATCCATTTTGTTTATTATATATAACATAATTACCTAAACTAAATTTGTTTAAAACTTTCCCTGCATAATCCATTTTAATAAATTTTTGGTTCTTAGCTTCAGCTAGTATATGGTTATCATAAGTAAAAAACATGTCTATATATTTAGGTTCAATTAAAACTTTTCCTGATATATCTATTAATCCTTTTTTTTGCTTTAATGATTCCTTTCTACCAAATTTACTCTTTAATGAGTTCAATGTTTTGTCTTTAATAAATTGAGTAATAATAACTTTGCCATCTTTAACATCACTTATATCTTCATAATAAACTGGAATAACAATTTTACCTTGTTTATCTACCATTCCTTTTAAGCCACCCTGTTCAATAATGCATACTCCATGACTAAACTCATTAATTTTAGAAAAATTAATTTGTAAAATAATATTACCACTTTTATCAATTATTCCCCACTTATTGTCTTTTTTTACTTTATATAATCCATCTTCTAAATAAACAATAGAATTATATCTAGTTATTTCTATATGATCAGTAGTAACTAAACTTTTAGTTTCATCCTCATTTTTAACAATAGCTAAATCATTGATAAAAGATTCAATTTGTTTATAAGGATATGATAAGTTTTCTTGTTTAGATAGATTTTTACTATTTAAAGTGAAAAAATCAAATTTATTGTTTTTCTTTACTACAACTATATTATCTTTAACACTTACAACTTCATCATCAGTTAATTTAAATGTATCTTTTAAAGATATATGATTATATATTTTAATGTTCATCTTTCAACACTTTCTTTAAGTACTTTAACTTTTTATTATTTCTTTTTAAAATACTATCAATCATATTATTATTTTCTTTTATTTCATCAATTATATTATGATTTATTTCATCATTTAAATCTTTACTCATACTATTAAGTAAATCATTTTGTTCTTTTATTGAGTGTTTGGTATCTTGATTATTATTAATAAGATTATCTACTTGTTCATCCAAAATAGAATCAATACTATTTAAAGCTTTATTTCTTGTTTCTTCACTTTCAAACTCTTTTACTATTTTATTATCATTTATATTTACTTCTAATACAAATGATTTTTTTAAATCACTCATGTTTATTAAATAATTATTAATAAGTAATTGTTCTTCATTTAAAACATGGACTGAATTAATTGCTTTATAAGCAAACACTTCTTCGCCATCCATATTAAGTAAACTGTATAAGCTATCAGAATGCTTTAAAATAAAGAAATCATTTTCAACGCGCAACTGAAAATCAGTATATTTTGATTTGCTTATTTCCTTACCTTCTAAATCCAATATTGTAGACATATTATTTATTCTTACTTTAAAATAATCTCCTATATGTTCTATATCATCATAATAATCAGATAAATCTATTTTATGATCACCAAAGTTTAATAATTGCCATTTACCCTTATTAAAAACTTGAGCTAATATATTTTGATCATCCTGCTTAATAATAAACATTTTACTATAATAATCAGTCATTGAATTATTACTAAAATCATGAAGAGTATATCCACCGAAGCTATGTCTTAAATAACGATTATTACCTAAGTTGTCAATACGAAATGCCTGATCAAATATTTCTTTACCATCATCATTAATAATTCCATAACGTTTGTTTTTCTGGAAAATGGCATATCCATTATGATATTCATAAATAGAATCATATGCATTTTCAGATACTAAAATACCATCAGATGTATATATATTATCTAATAATTTAAAATGATTTTCACCCAAATAATTAAAATCCCATTCTTTTGGATACTGATTTATCGATAAGGAAGCAATCTTCTTGCCATTAGCATCTATAATTTTTAGTTTATTATTATAAAACTTTAAAAACTTATTATCCCCTACGCAAAATAGCAAATAATCCTTAATTTTTTTCTTTTTCCAAGATTTAATTATTTTTTTATTTTGACAATTAAATAGTCCTATTATTTTTTCTTTTCGATCATAAAAAGTTAAATACTTATCATTAATATTATGAAAATAATTACATTTAAAATCAATTAGTGAATTACCATCCATATCAAATGCTTCATATAAATAAATATAAGTTACATCATCCCTACACTTAATAATACCACCATTAACATCAATTCTACCAAAACGTGGAGAAATTATTTCTTTACCAGTATCGGATATTAAACCATAATTAGCATGTTCATCTCTAACAATAGCAACACCATTTTCAAAGTGATTAATATTGCTATAAATTGTATCAAATATAACTTGTCCTTCTTTATTCAATAATCCAAAGTAATTATTTCTTTTAGTTAAATAAAAGTCATCATGCTTATCAATATAATCATAGTCTGTTTCACTAACAATATTTCCTTTATTATTCATTAAACAATACATATCTTTGTCATTTAATAATCGATACATATCTGGTCCTATTTTTTCAATTGATTGATATTTTATTGGTAATAAAATGCATCCTTTACCCGTCTTACTTTCTAGGGAGAGTGTTCCAAAATATCCTTTATTATTTTTAACAATAATAAAGTTTTCTTCTATACTAACTATTTCATAA
>CACZQD010000102.1 GCA_902783215.1 uncultured Erysipelotrichaceae bacterium | reverse complement strand
ACATTACTATATTTTTTACCTAGATAACTTTTACCTACTGTCGCAAAACCTGCGATTACAATTCCTTTTTCCACTAATTAACTACCTCTATTTTTTTATGTATACTAATTTAATAATTGTGAAGAAATATAATAAATCAAGCATATATTTATTACTTCACTTCATAATATAAATATTATATCTAAATGCATTTTTTATTATTAATTATTATTACTGTTTTATTTAATATATCATTCTTAATTAAAGAATATATGCTAGTAATAAATAAAATGGTAAACCCTAATACCATAAACCATCCTTGATAATAAATATAATATATACCATATAATAAACCTGTCGTAATACCAGATATTCTTACTAACTTCATATTGGATTGCCATAAAGAGTATGATCTTATCATAGAACCTATAGTTGGTAATAGTGATATTAAACCATTCCAGGTTAAGATACAATTTATAATAATTATTATTTCAAAAAGAAATAGAATAATTAAATATAATGTTTTATTAATTCTATCTTTTTGAATAAATATAAAAGTTCTTATTAAATTAATTATGCTTAATACAGCACCTGTATATGCTTTGATTAAAAAATCATAAATAGCTTCAAAAAAGCAATTAAATGATTGAACACATAATGACTTTTTTCTATCTTTAATACATATACTAGCACATACGGCTATAAATGCCAAAACACTAAATATCATAATTCATATACCTTCATTTCACAATTCTTTAATCCTCTATCAAGAAACTTACCATCTCCTAAGCCATCGAAATAACTACTAAATGCTTTAGAAATACCACTATGTCCAACCACTAAAACATTTTGAAAATCTTTTGTTTTAAGTTCATCTAAAAAGTTATATACTCTTTCAAAAAATGGTTTTATATTCTCTGATGTTCCATGATTTTTTTCTGAAAAATAATACCAATAATCAATTCTCTCCTCTTTTTCTTCTAAAGGTTGTCCACTTAAATTACCACAATCTCTTTCCTTCAATCTATCATCAATAATCATATTAATTTGATTTACATTTAATATTTGTGCTGTATGTCTAGCTCTTAAATATGGTGATACAAATATAACATCAAAATTTATATTTTTAATTTTATCTCTCAAATCTTTAGCTTGTTTAATACCTAATTCGGTTAAATCTTCGTAAGGATTTGTATGTCTTTTTAATGCATTATTAGGTATTTGCCCATGTCTTACTACATATACTTTCATCTTCTATTTCCTTTCAATCTTACTCATTTGATTTAGTAACTAATAGTTATATAATATCAATTAATTAATATTTATAATTCCAAAAACACGCATAGATAATTGTTATCTTTACCATTCAATAATATTTAAATCATTAAATCTTTCTTTCCAACTTTTAACTTTCCTTTTATATAAATCTTTTGAATTTGCTTTATGTTTTATTGGCCTAATTGTTTTACTAAATATATCACTTAATCCATAAGGTGCATAAACTTTGATATTATTATTTTCTTTTGTAACTCCAATTGCATGCACAGTAGCAATCCACTGATCAATTGCATCTTCTGAATTTTTATATTGATTAATATTTTTGTTTTCATTTTCTTTTTTCCATAGATGCATCCTTGCTTCATTATGAACATCAAAATCATAGTTCAAGTCTAAATTCTTAAAATGGTTAATTATTTTGTTTTCTAAATCTAATTCAGTATCTTTTGATAAATTATCAGAATCATAATATATTATATCTATATCTTTGATTCCATAGTTTAAAGGTTTATTATCATAATAATTCCATATTGTTTGAAAAACAGATCCAGCAGCAATATAGTAATTCGGTAATTTTAATTCTTCTATATAATGTAAAATAATCATCAAATCTCTATTTTGTTTTATTATCTTAATAAACATTTCATTTTGTTCTTCAATGGATTTATACTTCATTAATTAATCTCCTAACTTTATCTATTCTTCTATTATCATTTACAGTGCTAACACCTATACAAATATATTATACTAAAAAATTGAGTTAACTGCTAGAAAATTATAATATATTTTAAAAAGATATGCTTTTTAACATACCTTTACTAATTCAATATTTATATTTAATTTCGTTTCTAATAATTTTTTTATTGTAATAGAGAACGCATTGTATTTCTTAAATAACTGATAAAACTAATAAAAATTCATCTCTGTCATTTAATAATTTACTTTCTAAATCTGTAATAGTTAAGTGATATTT
>CACZQD010000101.1 GCA_902783215.1 uncultured Erysipelotrichaceae bacterium | reverse complement strand
TGTGGAGAAATAATATTTCAATGAAACAGAAAAGACTAACCGTGAGGTTAGTCAGAGTCAAAATTTATTTTTGACTTATTGTTCTTTTGACGATTGTTGTATAAATCTTAGGAAGTTATTATAGTTTTAAAGCAAGTTAAAATTTTTATAACGATATTGTACCAAATTTGTGAAGATAAAGTCGTAAGGGGAAAGCAACATTTCTCTTTTCTTATTATTAATATGTTTTTAACCAGTAGAATTAAATATGATTAACAAAACCAATAATTTATATAAATTAAAGCAGATTTTCCCTCATTCCATGATAGTGAAAACTCCCGAAATTATAAATATATAAATGAACTATTATACAGTCGAGTAATATCATAATTAAATTAGAAAGAAAAATTATTAGAAACATTCTTTTTACATTTATAAATCTTACACATAGGACAATGTCTATTGTGACAAGAATTATAACCAAAATATTTTTCACTACATTCTTCACATGTACAAATATGGTAACCTAATTCCTTAGTACAACAATTAAATATATCATTACAACTTTCCATTGTTTTAGATTGAAAATGATTTTTAATGAAATCTTGTTTAAAAATAATTTTAGGGAATCTAGATGGAATTTTAGATTGAGGAAGTAAAACATTACTAAACTCTTTGTTAAAATCAACTAAATAATAATATTTGATAACTGTGCGTTTGAGATTGATAGTTGTAGCCAACTAATATTAATAAAGTTTTTCTTTAAATACTCTAAAATATCATCCTCATTTAACTCTTCTAAATTCTTTCTATTGTAATAATTTTGAATCTATTGATGCAACTTAGATAATTTGATATAGTTCTATTTGAATAGCTTCTAAGCAATAATAGATCTTTGGCTATTTGTAAATAAAAATTAACGTTTAAATAGTAATTTTGTATAAACTAGAGACTTTTTGTTAGAAATTTGGTACAATATTTATAAAGGTGATTTTATGGATAAATTGTTTAAAAATTTAGATCAATTAATTGAAAAATATGATTATTTTATAATTATGGCACATGCTCATCCTGATTTAGATGCTTTAGGTTCTTCTTTAGCACTTTATAAATGTATTGAAGCAAAAAACAAAAAGGTAAGTATTTTCTTAAATAAAGATGCCAAATTAGATGATTCACTTTTAAAAGGAGTTCAACGATTAGATGATATTGATTTTGTAGATGAGAGAAATTATAAAATTGTGGATAATACCTTGCTGTTTGTTTTAGATGTACATTCTGATAAAAGACTTGAATATCCTGAAATATTAAATGAAAAAATTGATGTAGCTGTTTTAGATCACCATATTAGAAGAAAAGATTATATTAAAAATACAGTTTATATGTATATTAATTCCTCATTATCTAGTATGATAGAGATGATGACTAATTATTTAGTATATACTGGAACAGAAATTAATAGTATTATTGCTAGTATTATGTTAGCTGGTATGGAGATTGATACAAATGAGTATAATTTAAAAACAACAAGTAAAACGTATTTGGCAGCATCCAATTTAATGAAATATGGTGCGGATATTATTTTTAAACAAGAATTGTTAAAAGAAAATATGGATGAATATATTAAGAGAGCTGATTATATAAAACAGAGTTTTAAATTAAATGATGAAATAGCTATGTGTGTTTTAACTGATCAAGTTGAACAACCAATATTAGCTGAAATAGCTGATGATTTATTGAAACTAAATAATGTAGAAGCATCTTTTGTAGTTGGACGTATTGATAATGGAAAAGTTGGTATTAGTACGCGTTCAATGGGAAAAATAAATGTTGAAAAAATTGTGAGCAAATTAGGTGGTGGTGGATCTACTACCAATGCAGCTGCACAACTGGATATGTCACTAACAGAAGTAAGGAAAAAATTAATACAGTTATTGGGGGAATAGAATGAAAATTATTTTACTTGAAGATATAAAGAAACATGGTAAAAAGGGAGATATTATAAATGTTAAAGATGGTTATGGATCATTTTTAATTAAAGATAAAAAAGCTGTTTTAGCTACAAGTGGTGGTTTAAATCGCTTAGATCGTGAAAATAAAAGTAGAGAAGAAGCTGAAAAGAAACTAATAGCAGATTGTGAAAAAACGAAAAAAATGATTGAAAAAGAAAAACTACAATTTAAGGTTAAAGTAGGTGTACAAGATAAAGTGTTTGGTAGTATTAGCGCTAAACAAATTGCTGATAAGTTAAGTAAATATAATATAAATAAAAAACAAATTAAAATTATTAGTCCTTTAAGTTCATTAGGATTTCATGAGGTAAGTATTGAATTACATAAAAAAGTTGTTGCACATATTAAAGTTGAATTAGTAAAGTAGGTGAAGTATGAATAATAAGGTTATTCCACATAATACTGATGCTGAACAATCTGTATTAGGATCAATGATTATATCTAAAAAAGCGTTACAAAAAGCATTAGAAGTTTTGAATAGTGAATTATTTTATTCTGATAGTCATAGTAAGATATTTACGGCTATGAAAGAGTTAGATATTAATAAGAAAAACGTTGATATTACAACAGTAAGTGAAGAATTAAATAATCGTGGATGGTTAAAACAAGTAGGTGATGTGGAATATTTAACTGAAATTATTGATAGTGTTCCATCAGCTACTAATATTGATGAATATATTGAAATTGTTGAAAATAAAGCAGTTCTCCGTAAATTAATAGATGAAGCAACTAGTATTATTAATGATAGTTATGATGCTAATAAGAATATTTCTGAGGTAATTGAAGATGCTGAAAAGAAAATATTTGATGTTTCTAAAAATTTAAGAACAACTGAGTTTAAAACAATTCAAGAAGTGTTATATAAAACACAATCAGATTTAGAAAAATTAGCTGCTCATAAAGGAGATATTACTGGTATTCCAACAGGGTTTTATGAACTGGATAAAATAACATCAGGATTTCATCCTCATGAATTAATAATTATTGCAGCTCGTCCAGGTATGGGAAAAACAGCTATTGCTTTAAATATTGTTCATAATATGGCAATTCAATCAAAAAAGACAGTAGCTTTATTTAATATGGAGATGGGTGCAGAACAACTTGTAACACGTATGTTAGCATCAGTAGGACAAATTGATTCTGGTAAGTTAAAAACTGGTAATTTACAACATAGTGATTGGAAACGCATTAATGAAGCAATGAGTAGATTATCGGATACAAAAATCTTTATTGATGATACAGCTGGTATTACTGTTGGTGAGATTAGATCTAAATGCAGACGTTTAGCTACATCAAATGATGGATTAGATATTGTTTTAATCGATTATCTTACTTTAATTCAAGGAAGTAGTAAAGGAAATGCTTCTCGTCAACAAGAAGTAGCTGATATATCAAGAGCATTAAAGACAATGGCTATGGAATTGAATGTTCCAGTAATAGCTCTTTCTCAATTATCACGTGGTATTGAACAGAGAGTTGATAAAAAGCCTATGTTAAGTGACTTAAGAGAATCAGGAGCAATAGAACAAGATGCTGATATAGTTGCCTTTCTGCACTGTTCAGATGAAGAAAGAGAAAAGGAAAATAGTTTAATGGAATTTGTTATTCGTAAGCATCGTAATGGTCCATTGAAAGATATACCTCTTATTTTTCAAAGAGCAACTAGTACATTTGCTAATGTAGCTAATGTATCGGAAGAAGAAATTGGGTGATTAAGTGAAAAAAGTATTATTAATGGTTAGTGTGACTGCTATATTTGCTGTTTTATTTATCTTTTGTTTTAGTTATGATAGACCAGTTTATCCACACACTTATTATCAAGTATATTTAGATGGAAAAGTAGTTGGAACTATAGAATCTAAAAGAGAATTAGAAAGTTATATTAATAATAAAGGAGAAGAGATTCGGAAGAATGTTCAAAACTATAAAGAAAAGATTGATAATATAGATGTAGTTAATGAAGTAATCAAGAAGATAAAATTATCAGAAACAGAAAAGCAAAAATTTGATTCTTTATCATTATATGAAAAAATAAAATATATTTTAAATAATGCAGATGTATTAAAAGTTAGTGATGTAAAAAAAGAATCGTTTCAGTATGCTTTAGATAATGATCTTTATTCACTATCTGAAACTGAGATAAAAGAAATGCGCAACTATATTGATGAAAATAAAATATACTTATCTACACAGAAAATATATACACCAAATGGAATTGAGATAAAGAAAATTAATACATATCAATCAGATGTTGATCAAATAACTGATTTGTATGCCAAAATAATCAGTAAAAAGAACTGTACTATTGCGGGATATAAATTTACAATAAAATCAAAAGATGAAAATAAAAAAGATCAAGAAATTTATGTTACTGATAATAAACTTTTTTCTGAAGCAGTTGATACTTTAGCAGCTATTTTTACTGGTAGTGAAGAATATCAATCATATAAAGAGAAAACACAAAATGAGATAATTGATACAGGATCAATCATAGAAAATGTTTATGTCGATGAAGATATAACTTACAAAGCGATGAATATTTCTACTGATGAACAAATATATACCAATGTTGAAGATTTATCAAAATTCTTACTTTATGGTGACAAATATAGTGAAAAGAAAGTAAAAGTAGAGGATGGCGATTCTATATCAAGCATAGCATTTAAAAACAAAATAAGTGTGAGTGAATTTTTAATATCTAATGAAGATTATAATAATAAAGATAATTTGTTATATCCTGGTAAAGAAGTTGTAATTGCTAAAATTAATCCTCAAATTGGTGTAGTGGTTGAAAAACATAATGTACAGGATGTAGAGGCAAACTTTAATACTGTTGAACAATTTGATGATAATATGCTTCAAGGTGATGAAGAAGTTACGCAAGAGGGTGAGAAAGGTTTAGAAAGAGTTACACAAAGTGTAAAATATATTAATGGACAGGTTAACTATGTTCAAACTGATAAAAAAGAAACTCTTAAAGCCCCAACTACTAAAATTGTAACTGTAGGATCTAAAATTGTGCCACATATAGGTAGTACTAAATCTTGGGGATGGCCAACAAATAGTGGTTATACAATATCGTCAGGATTTGAGTATCGTGTAAGTCCGGTTGGAAATGGTCATGAACTTCATACAGGATTAGATATTTCAGGTACAGGATATGGTTCACCAGTGTATGTTACGAATAATGGAACAATTGTTGAAATGACTTTCCATTATAGTTACGGTAATTATATTTTAGTAAACCATAATAATGGATATTATTCACTTTATGCACATATGTCTGGATTTGCAAATGGTATGAAAGTAGGAAAAGTAGTAGAGCGTGGAACACAAATTGGAATGGTTGGAGCTACAGGAGCAGCAACTGGACCTCATTTACACTATGAGATAAGGACTTGTGATCAACACAAATGTGCGGTTGATCCAATGAAATTTTATTAATGGAAGTTTGTGTTATATCAAGTGGTAGTAAAGGTAATTGTACGCTTGTAAAAACTCAAAAACATAATATTTTAATTGATATTGGTAATAGTTGTAGGTACGTTGAAAATACATTACAAGATATCGGTTTACTACCACAAGATATTGATATGATCTTAATTACCCATGCTCATATTGATCATGTTGCTGGACTACGAGTATTTTCAAAAAAATACAAGCCACAAATATTTATTACAGATAAAATATTAAAAGAAACAAATCTAGAATTAAATAATGTAAGATATATAAATTCAGATATTCAGCTTGATGGTGTTTATATTAAAGTAATTAAAACATCACATGATACTGAAGATTCTAATGGTTATATAGTTTGTGAAAATGGTGAAAGCTGTGTATATATTACCGATACAGGATATATTCATGAAAAATATTTTAAGGATTTGTATGATAAAAATATATATGTGTTTGAAAGCAATCATGATCCTGAAATGTTAATGAATAATCCTCGTTATCCACATCATACAAAAATAAGAATATTGAGTGATCAAGGACATTTATCTAACTCAGATTCAGCATACTATTTATCAAAATTTATTGGTCCTAATACTAAACAAGTTATTTTAGCGCATTTAAGTGAACAAAATAATAGTGAAGATTTAGCTATTAAAACATTGAAAGATACATTAAAAAAACACAATATTAAATTTGATAATATTGTGTGTGCAAAACAAAATATTAAAACGGAGTTATATAAAGTATGATTAAAATAATATGTATAGGTAAGATTAAAGAAAAGTATTTAAAATTAGCTATTGAAGATTATAAAAAAAGATTATCTAAATATACCAAATTAGAAATTATAGAATTAGATAATTATGATAATCCTAATATTGATATAATTTTAAAAAAAGAAGCAGAATTAATTAATAAACATATTTCTGATAGAGATTATGTTATTACGATGGAAATAGAAGGTAGAAATATATCTTCTATAGAATTTGCAAGAAAGATAGATACTGTATTTAATACAAATTCAACTATTACATTTATAATTGGTGGATCATATGGAATAGATAATTCAATTAAAGAAAGAAGTAATTATGCTTTATCATTTTCTAAATTAACTTTTCCACATCAATTATTTAGAGTCATGCTTTTAGAACAGATATATCGTTGTTTTAAAATTAATAATAATGAATCATATCATAAATAGATTTATAATAAAGTTGGTGTATACTAACTTTTTTCTTGCTATTTAACTTAATTTGTTATAGAATATGTTTGGTGATTTAAATGAATGACGTGATTAACTATTTAAATAAATTGTTTAATACTAATGAGAGAGTAGTTGTAGGCATATCAGGTGGACCTGATTCTATGCTTCTTTTAAATTTACTTGTTAATAGTAATATAGATAATCAAGATATAATTGTTGCTCATATAAATCATAATGTAAGAAGTGTTAGTGATGAGGAAGAAGAGTTTGTTAAAAGTGTATGTACTGAATATGGAGTAGTATTTCATAGTATTAAATTACCTAAAAAAACAGGTAATAATTTTGAAAAATGGGCACGTGAAAGAAGATATGAATTTTATGAAAAATTAATTGATAATTATAATGCTAAATATTTAATGACTGCACATCATGGTGATGATTTAGTTGAAACGATTTTAATGAAGATAGTTAGAGGATCTAATTTAAAAGGATATAGTGGATTTGCGAAGGAAGAAGTTAGAGATAAATACATATTAGTTAGGCCTTTAATTAGTAAAACAAAGGATGAGATTATTTTCTATAACGATAAACACAATATTAAGTATGTTATTGATGAATCAAATTCATCTTTACTTTACACACGTAATCGATATCGCCATAATATTTTACGTAAATTTAAAGAAGAAGATCCAAATGTTCATTTTAAATTTTTAGAATTTAGTGAGAATTTAAAAGATATAAGTAATTTTTTTGAGAGATATATCAATATTGAAAAAAACAAGGTATTTGACACTGATAAAATCATCATCGATAAAATAAAATTATATGAAAAAGTAGTTCAACGACAATTTATTTATAATTGGTTATTTGATAATTATCAAGATCGTATTAGTTGTATTAATCGATCTCATATTGATAACATTATTAGTTTAATTTATAATGAAAGGCCAAATATTAGTTTAGATTTGCCTGGTAATAAACAAGTTGTAAAATCATATAATAAATTATCTATTGGAGATAATAAAACTAAAATTACCGATAAAAAAATAGAAATTGAGAATCGTGTTGTTTGGAATAAAAGAGAAATTATTAGGGTAAACAATAGTGATTTAAGTAGTAATTATGTTATATATTTAAATAGTGATGATATAAAATTACCATTATATGTTAGAAATAGAAAAGATGGAGATCGAATTAAAATAAAGAATATGGATCATTATAAAAAGGTAAAAGATGTTTTTATCAACGAAAAGATTGAAATAAATAAACGAGATGAATGGCCAATCGTTGTTGATAGTAATGATGAAATATTGTGGATACCTGGTCTTAAAAAATCTCATTTTGATAGTCAAAAAAGTAAAAAGTATGATATAATATTAGAGTACCATTAAAGAAAGGACGTTTATATGAAGAAAAAAGTATTGAAAAAAAGTGTAATATCATATGCTATTTTAGCTGCAGTAATAGTAGGCTTAATATATGCTTTTACTGTATTAAATAAGAAAGTTAATGATTTAAGCTATAGTGAGTTAATGAATGCAATGAATGACAAAGAGATAACAGAATTAACTATTACTCCAAATGGTGGTGCAGGAATATATGAATTAACTGGTAAATTAAAAGGATATAAAGAAAATGAAAGCTTTTCTTCACAAGCTCCTTTAGCTGATGAAACAGTTAAGGAAATATATCAAGGTAGAAAATCATATAACTTTAAAGTTAATGCTAAATCTGATCCATCATCTAGTATGATTTGGGCATTTATCTTAAATGTATTACCAATTGTATTGTTAGTTGGAGTTGGTTTTTGGTTTATATCTCGTCAAATGGGATCTGCTAATAAATCAATGGATTTTGGAAAAAGTAGAGCTCGTTTAACAAGTGATAAAGATCATGTAACATTTAAAGAAGTTGCAGGATTAGATGAAGAAAAAGAAGAAGTTAGTGAATTGATAGACTTCTTAAAGAACCCAAAAAGATTCCAAGATATGGGTGCTCGTATTCCAAAGGGAGTATTATTAGTTGGTCCTCCTGGAACAGGAAAAACGTTGCTTGCAAAAGCGGTTGCAGGTGAAGCAAATGTACCATTTTATTATATAAGTGGTTCTGATTTCGTTGAATTATTCG
>CACZQD010000100.1 GCA_902783215.1 uncultured Erysipelotrichaceae bacterium | reverse complement strand
TAAATTTCAGCGTAGGCAATGAAATTATCAGAATCTCCCTTAAGTTTATCAAATAAATTAAAGAAATCTATATCTTCACTCCACGGTTTTACAATATCATCATCACCAAATTTAATAGCAGTTTTGAAATATTCTAAAAAATCTTTAAAGCATTTATCATATATCTCCCTTTTAGAAATTACATTTTCTTCTAAAACAGGATATAATTTATTTAATTCGTCTTCACAGACAGGTTCATCATTACTTCTTTCTATTGGTATATTTTGAGTTAATGATGCCATATTATCTTTATCATTTAAATCAAGTCCACTATCAACTTGTTTATTATGATTAAATTCTTCAGGAATAGTTTCATTATGAATGATATGTTGTTCAAATTCTTTTTGTAATTGAGACCATTCATCGCTACTTTTACCACAGTTTAAAATTGATTTAAAATATTTTAAAGCTTCACTATATAATTTATTATTTTTTTTATATTGATATTTAATATGATTTAAAACTGAGTTATAAGTTAAACAAAACTGCGTATTTTTATCTATATATGAAAGCAAATTATCTATATAATCATTGTAATCATTATATTTCACACCAACACCAAAATAGTATTCACTATCTCTATAATAAATTGGTCTTAATTGAGGTGGAATATATTTTTTAATATATTCATCAATATTTTTTGCATATTCATACCAATCTGAGCACCTTCCTGATAATACCATATCCTGTGAATAAACACCACTATTATCACATAAATAATTAACAACTATATCTTCTTTATTATATACAAATGACAAATCTTTTTCGATAATTACGCTTAAAATTTCTTCCGAAATTTTATCACATAAACCTTGACAATCTTTTATCTTAATCATTTTATAAACTCCTTAACAAGTTTTAGGGATTTATCAATTTTTTTATAATTAGCTGAAGATATATTTAATTTTTGACTATTACCATTAACCTTCATATCATATTCACTATTATCATTTATCGTAACTATATAGTAAAATAATTCCTTAATGTATTCATCTTTATTTTCATTATTTAAATATTTTTTATCAATAAATACTCTAAAATTTAAATAATCTCCATCTACTTTATCTCTCACTAAAGCTAAATTAACGTTCTCATTACCTTTGTTATTTTCTAGAATAATTGTTTTTAAATAACCATTTTCATAAACGATATTACCTTCTTTTACCATATGTTCCATTAAGATAGAGTTATCAAATCTATTGTTTTTAATATTTATAGTTGCACATTCTTCCCATTCAATATCGGATATAAAGACGTTTTCGCCTCTTTTAACTAATGGCGATGAGTATTCAAAATTTTTAGCATATAATTGTCCCATTGGCGCTGTATTATCTTCTACCATTTGTTTCTTTTTTGTAACTAAAGAATCAAATTCTTTTTTTATTTTAGATGTATACTCATCAAGCTCTTTTAATTTTTCATCTAATTTTTTTTCTTTTAATTTATATTCGCCTTCTAGTTGGTTTTCTTTTTCTTTTAATTTATTCTGTTGTTCTAACAGATTATTTTTATCCTGTTCTAGTAGTTTACTTGCTTCTAATCTAAATGAATCTATTATCATTTCACTAATTGTTTTAATAGAGTTCTCTTCATTTGTTTCTCTTAAAGTTATCAAGATATTTTTCAGAATATTATTATCTATTTCATCAACTGTTGATTTAAATAGTTCTCTATCATCTTCATTTTTAAATAAATCCTCAATTAAAACGGTATATACAATGTGACTAGGAGCATTAACTTGATTTAGAAATAAGATATCTTCAATCGCACCATACATTTCACTAGTAGCTGGAAGTCTCGTATAATCTTCTTTATCATAAACACTTTCATATACAAGAGAGACTAATTCAATAATCGGCATTAAAGTATCTTTATTATTTTTATTTACATACTTCTTTATGGCTAAAGACATAAAATCATGTGGTTTTATTATTTTTAATTCAACTTTTCTAATTCGTCTAGTGAGTGGTCCAGTTAATTCTGTTCTAAAATCATTTTTACAAAATATTACTTGAATATTACCTTTATATTCGTCTTTAATAGCTAAATCCCCAAATTGATTAGTATTTATTCTACCATCTTGTAAAAATTGTAAGAATAACGAATCAACTTGCTCTCTACTTTTATCATATTCATCAATAAACAAAATCACTTTTTTACCTTTATTTACAGCTAAAATGGAACGTGCAATAACACCAGGAATATTTACTTTTTCCTCTTTACCGGCTACTGCTGCCCCGACGTTAATATCTTCAAATAATTCAATTTTACTTGTCGAATCATCACATTGATAACTTATTAATTCTACTTTTACCTTTAAAAGTTCTGAGACCATTTGAGCATATAATTTTGCATATAAACTTTTACCCGCACCAGGAGGACCATCTAAGCATATAGCATAAATATCTTGTCCATTTCCAACTGTTGATTCATTAATTAAATTAATACCTCGTAAAGTATAATATTTGAGTAATTCACTAGAAACGTAATCGTTACTGTCAAAAAACTTACTCACTTTGTCATAACTAATCATTTTTACTTCTCCTTTTTAACTTCTTACTCTTTTGCTTTAAGACTTGAAAATTAGTTTTAGATATATTTCTTAAAGCATTAAATAAATCTTCTTCATTATTGATATTAAATACACACCCTTTAAAATTATCATCAACTTGTTTGAAATAATTTGCAGCATATAACAAATATACATCACATTTTTTTGATAACTCACAAACTTCGCTATAACTATCATTATCACTAAATACAACACACTTTTCACATAGTTTTTGAATTAAATATGTATCTATATTTTCATGAATATTCAAATATTTAATATTTGTATTTAAAGTGTTATAATAATTTTCAAAAAAATACGTTAACTCTTTTAATGTAACTTTATTATTTATTTCATTTATTTGATAATATATTTGTTCATTAAATCCAATTAATACTTTTATCTTATTTCTTAAAAGATAATAACTTATTTGCGATAATATTAATGTATAATTTTTCATACTACCTGATAAATCAAAATAAAATGCCAGAGGAACTGATTCATTCTTTCCTTGAGCATACTGCATATCATATTTATCATTTAATATTTTAGTATATTCCATCGTAGTTAAATGACGTGCTATCCTCTTTTTATCCCAGTAATAATATCCATGTGTTTTTTCAATATCACTTTTAGCTCGTTCATTTAAAGTAGATTTCTTTTCTTTAAAATATAGTTTTAAAAATCGATTTATTAAATTCTTAATAATTATAAAATTAATTTCTTCTTGACTTTTTTTAATTTGTATTTCTTGATCTTTATTCTTTTCTTTTTTATTTAATAATTGACTAATATCGTTTAATAAATCTGAACTTTTAATATCATATTTAGTATCTTCTTCGTTATTATCAATATCTACTGATTGTTTTAAAAGCTCAATAATGGATTTCATGTAATTTAATTCATTTATTTTTTGAGTATTACTATTGAGATAAAGTTCAAAAAAACTATTATTGGAATACATAGGTAATGTTTTTACGTAATAGTTTGACATACTGTTTAATATTTGATTAATTAATTCAATTAAGTATTTTATATCTTCTGCCGTGATAACATATTCATTATCCTCTATGTCCTCTTCTACTGGCTGACTATCTTCATTTATCTCACTATCCAGATCTTGATATTCATCATTATCTAAAAAATCATATTACCCTGTACATCCATATTAACACCTATGACTATATATATTAACACATATTCATTAAAAAAGAAAGAAAAAGTGACAAAATATTAAATACAAAAACAATTAAAAAACAAAACATCATTATGATGTTTTAAACATTATTAATTAATTTAGTAATTAAATCTTTATAATTAATCTCACTATTCTCTATTAATTTAGGATACATACTTATGTCAGTAAATCCTGGAATAGTATTTATTTCATTTAGATAAACGTTATTATCTTTATCTAAGAAAAAATCAATTCTTGATAATCCTTTAATATTTAATTTATCAATTAATAATTTACAATAATCATTTATAATCTTTAATACTCTATCGTCTAAATCATTAGGAATATATGTGTATGATTTATTATTTTCATATTTGGCATTATAATCATAAAACTCATTAGCTGATTTAATCTCACCTGGCTTAGATATAACTGTTTCTTTATTAGTTTTTAATATAGCTATTTCTAGTTCTCTTACTTTTAAATACTTTTCTATAATAATTTTTGAATCATATTTTAAAGCTTCTTTAATGGCTTTTTTTAATTCTTTTTTATTATAAACTTGATTAATACCAATCGAAGAACCTCCATTAGATGGTTTGACAATTATTGGAAATGATAAATTATTTATAATACTTTTAATATCATAACTGTCATTTATTGTGATAGATGGTACTTGATTGATACCTAAACTTTTAAATATTAATTTAGATATATCCTTATCCATTAAGATACTACTAGTTAATGTATCACATCCAACATATTTAATATTAAACATATCAAATAAACCTTGTAGTTTACCATCTTCTCCATTTGTTCCATGAATAATTGGAAAAATAACATCAAATTCTTTTAAATAATCAATTATGTTACCTACTTTTTTTATCTTACGATACGTCCAATGATAATCAATATAATTAATATCATCTTCATACTGATACCAGATGTTAGAGAAGTCTATTCCTACTAGTTTATAGTTAAATAAGGCTTTATCAATATTTAATGCAATACTTTTAGCTGATTTACAAGAAATTATATGTTCAGAAGAATTACCTCCAAATATAATTAATACTTTTTTAATAATACTCACCTCAATTAAGTATATTATATAAAAATAGATAATTAACTCATATTTGAAATAAAGATTTGGATGTGCTATAATACGTGTATGGAAGTGATACTATGTTTAAAAAAGTAAATATTCTAGATGAAAAAGATAAACATTTAAGAACTGTTTGTGAAGATGCAAAATTACCTCTTTCTAAAAAAGAAAAAGATTTAATTGAACAATCTATAAAAGAATTACGATATAGTCAAATTGAAGAGCTATCTGAAAAATATGATTTACGTCCTGGTATGGGGCTTGCATTCCCACAACTCGGAATTGATAAAAGAGTAATTATTATTGTTCATGAATATGAAGAAGGAAAATTTAATAATTATGTTGTTGTTAATCCAAAAATAACCAGTTATTCAGATGAAATGATTGCTGCTGAAGCTGGCGAAGGATGTTTAAGCGTTAATCGTGAAGTTGAAGGTCACGTTAAAAGATATGCTCGAGTTACTATTGAAGGATATGATCCAGATGGTAAAAAAATAAAAATTAGAGCTCGTGAAGATTTATCTATCGCCTTTCAACACGAAATTGATCATTTAAATGGTATTTTGTTTTATGATAGGATTGATCCTAATCATCAATTCTATACTGAATATGAATTAAGATTAATATAAAAGAATAAGTAATATTTCAAAACTTATTCTTTTTTACTATTCATTATTTGTTTAATGTCTTTTTCTGATAATCCTAGTTTTAAAGCTTTATTTATTAATTCTTTTTCCATTTTTTCTACCTCGAATTGATAATTCTTTTTAGCTTCTTCTATTTCTTTTTGATTCTTCTCTTTTGCTTCTTCTATTTCTTTTTGATTCCTCTCTTTTGCTTCTTCTGTTTCTTTTTGACATTCTTCATACATATTTTTTACATCTTCTTGATGTTTTAATTTTGCTTCTTCTAGTTTTTTTCGAAAATGGTAATCATGCATTTCTTTCATATATCTATCATTTTCTTCTTCATTGTAAGCAAGTGACATAATCTCGTCATTACTAAATTCAACCACTTCATTCATAATTTCTTTCATTAATTTATTTCCTTTCGTAAACTTATTTACCTTAGATATATCTCGACAATTTAACATACCTAAAAACATAGCTTGTTCATCTAACTTTTCTGTGTTTTTATTATAACATTTTTCGGTAAAAAAAGGAATATTAATGCAATAAATATTTAATTTGTTAGTATATGTTTTATACTCTTCTTCAATATTAGGTTGTAAAGTATTAATAGAGTATTGAATGATTGGATGCTTTTCACTTCCTTTTAAATTCAAATTAATTAATATGTGTTGATGATACTCATAATATGTTTGACTTACTTTTAAATCTTCAGACATTATTCTTGCCAAATAGAAAAGATTACGATCTGCATCACCATAATCAAAACTAGTATTTGCTTCTACTAATATTTTTCTACCATTGCTTAGTTTTGCTAAAACATCAACAGAGTTTTTCTTAGTTTTATCATTATTACTAATTAATTCTTGGGGTAATAAACTTAAACTATCAATTTTTTCATTTAATACAATTTCAATTAGTTTTTTTATTGGCTTTGTATTATCAGGATTACCAAATACTTTTTTAAACATTTTATCAAATATAAGAGGTACTAATTTACCTTCTTCTATAGTTAATGATTTCATATTTCATCTCCTTTTAGAACAAATATATATCAAATAAAATATAAAATCAAAGGCTCAAAAATGTAATATTACTTCAAAAAAATAACTATATTTAAACTTTTAATAAACAATAGTTTAATTATAGTTATCTACAATATATCAAAATATTAAAATTATATTATTTTAGATTTATCTTGAACGGTGTGTTGTTTTTTCTTCTTCATATGTATTAGTATTATACATATTATTATATAATACTTGGTACATATTATTACGTATTTTTTGATGATTATCTGAATACATTTGTTTTCTTTTTAATTCTTGTTCTAATAAACTAATACGTTTATTAATTCGCTCTATTTCTTTTTCATTTAAAAATTTATTATACTTATAGTTAATTATATTTTTATACCTAGTCATATCATTTAAAGCTTCTCTTAGTGTATCACCATCGGTATCATCACTTTCCAGTAAAGCATATATTTGCTTTAGAAAATAATTTAATTTAGATTTAGCCTTACGAATCAGTATCTTTTCTATCATTGATGGTTTAACAATAATCATTTTATTAACAGATATACCATATTTATTGCTGTTTTTAGGTCTGATATTATAACCATCTATCTGATCATAGTCTAAATATATAATATCTTTATGTTTATTGTTTTTGGATATATAATATCCTTTACTCATATAATCATCTCTTTTCTATTAAATCTGGTCTTCTTTCTTTTGTTCTTTTTATTTGCTGATCTAATCGCCATTCATTAATTTTAGCATGATGACCAGATAACAATATATCTGGAACCTTCATTCCTCTAAATTCAGCTGGATGAGTATATACAGGATAATCCAGCAAATTATTATTAAATGAATCGAAGGTATGGGAATCCTTTTTTATCACACCATCAATTAGCCTAACTACACTATCCATAATAGCCATACTAGGAATTTCTCCTCCAGTTAAAACAAAATCTCCGATACTTAGTTCTAGATCAGCTAAAGATCTTATTCTTTCATCAAATCCTTCAT
>CACZQD010000099.1 GCA_902783215.1 uncultured Erysipelotrichaceae bacterium | reverse complement strand
GCGACTGGTAAGTGTATATCTATTGCGGTATCTCGCGATAATCAAGTACAGGATACTGGCGCTAAAATGATTCATCTTGCCCCTTATACTAAAAGTGATATTATAAGTAAAAGTATTGCTGTTGATGGAGGAGAAGCAACTTATCGTGGTACTGTTAATATATCATCATCTGCATTTAATTCGATAGCATCTGTAAAGTGTGATACCATAATAATGGATGATAAATCAAAGAGTGATACTGTTCCTAAGAATATTGTTAGTAATGATAGTTCTAACATTAATCACGAAGCTACAGTATCTAAAATAAGTGAAGAAAAGTTGTTTTACTTAATGACTAGAGGAATATCGGAAGAAAGAGCTAAGGAATTAATTATTATGGGATTTATTGATCGTTTTAGGGAAGAATTACCAATGGAATATGCAGTTGAGTTAAATGCATTATTAAAGAATTATTTTTAAGGAGAAGATTATGAAAAAGGTTTTAATTATATTATCTATATTTGTTTTATTATGTGGATGTCAAAATAATAATCAGGCAAAAGAGGATTTAAAAAAAGTAACAAATAGTTATTATCAAAAATATGTGAGTGGTCACGTTGTGGGTCTAGATACATTAGAGATTACTTTAGGTGAATTAAGACAGTTAGATGATTCAGAATTGGATTTATCATCATTAAAAAAATATAATGATGATACTAAAGTTTCTGCTACTATAAAAAATGATAAATTAGTTAGTTATGATATTGATCTAAAAAAATAAAAATATGCAAAAAATTTAAAAGTGTAGTTAAAAAATAGAGGATAGTTAATAACTGATCCTCTGTTTTTTGTTTACTGTTAAAAAATATGAAAAAATATTAAAAAATTGATGTTTGCTAAGTAATAGAAACTTTGTTATTATGAGTTTGAAAGGAGGTATAATTTGTGCTTAATCAAGCAGTTTTAGTTGGTCGAATTGTAAAAGAACCTGAACTTAATGAAACTTCTAATGGCACCAAGGTAACTAATTTAACTTTAGCTGTACCACGTTCTTATAAAAATAATAATGGTGAATATGATACAGATTTTATATCTTGTGTGTTATGGAAAGGTGTAGCAGAGAGAACAACTCAATATTGTAAAAAAGGAGATTTAGTAGGTATTAAAGGCCATATTGTAACACGTGTTATCGAAAATGAAAACGAAACATATCACAACTATACGGAAGTTGTGGCAGAAAAAGTTACTTTTTTATCTAGCAAGAAAGCAGAGTAATCTGTTTTTTCTTATCAAAGGAGGTTATATGAATTACTATAATGAAATAAAAAATAAATTAATTGATAATGAAACATTTGAAAAAGTAAAAGATTACTCTAAAGAAAGAAATAGAGTAGAAACTTACTTTGAAATAGGTAGATTGCTTAGTGAAGCAGGGAGTAAATATGGAGAGTCAGTTATAGATAAATATTCTCAAAAGTTGATGTTAGAAGTTGGAAAAAAGTATGATTCGAGAACTTTAAGAAGCATGAGACAATTATATATTACATTTAAAGATGAGATTTGGAAACCGGTGGTTTCCAAATTGTCTTGGACAAATTTATTAATTTTAATGCCATTAAAAAATAAAAATAAAATGTATTATTATGCCACTCAATCTATAATATATAATTTAAGTAAAAGACAATTAAAAGATAGAATTAAAGAAAAAGAATATGAACGATTAGATGAAAAAATTAAAAATAAAATAATAACTCACAAAAAGACTATAATATCAGATTATATAAAGAATCCAATTATTATAAAAAATAAGTATAATACTGAAGAATTATCTGAAAAGGTACTAAAAAAATTAATATTAGAAGATATCGATAAATTTTTAATTGAGTTAGGAGATGGATTTTGTTATATTAAAAATGAATATAAAATTAAATTAGGTGATAGATATAATTATATTGATGTACTTTTATATAATATAAAATACAGGTGTTACGTAGTAGTAGAACTTAAAGTAACTGAATTAAAAAAGGAACATATTGGGCAGATAATGATATATATGAATTATATTAATAAAAATATCAAAACCATTGAAGAAGATAATACGGTAGGGATAATAATTTGTAAGCAAGATGATAAATATACTATTAAATATTGTTCAGATGAAAGAATAATTGCAAGAAAATATGAATTAATATGATTTTTAATTTTTTCTTATCAAAGGAGGTTATATGAATAATGAGGTAATCATAAAATTAAATCAATTATTGAATCAATTAAATGTTACTTTTGTATATACAGTTGATCAAAAGACAGTAAAGATAATTTTGGTGTTAAAAGATTAAAAACTATTTCTTAGTAAATAAGTCGACTAATTCAATATCTAATGCATTACAAATATTAATAACTGTTAGTAAAGTTACATTTTTAAATTCTTTTTGTGATTCAATTTGTTTAATATATGAAGCTGAGCATGATGCTTTTTCGGCTAATTGTTCCTGAGTCAAGTTGATTTTATTTCGATACTTTTTCACGTTGTTACTAAATATCTCATATTCATTATAAAACTTTTTGGACATACTATCACTTCCATTATTTGACTATATTTTCTCATAAAAATGTCAATTCTTCAGTACACTATTAGTGTACCTGTGGTATAATAATACTAGGTGGTGAAAATGTGCATAATAAATTACAAAGCTTAAGATTAAAACACGGTTACTCAGGTTCTCATATGGCCGCATACTTAAATATATCGAAAGTTTATTATCATCAATTAGAAACTGGTCAAAGAAGACTTAGTTATGAAATGGCATTTAAAATGGCTAAGATATTTAAGTTAAAGCCAGATGATATTTTTTATAATGATTATTTAGAAAAAAATTAAAAATCTTTTTTTTTTTGATTTTATATGTTAAACTATATTTAGGAGTGATAATATGGTATTACCAGCTGATAGTTTTATTATTAGTAATCGTACTAATTTAAATGAATATGATCGTAAAATATTATTTATGCTTTATCAACCATTAGTTGGTCATACAACTATAGGTTTATATTATACCATGTGGAGTTATTTGGATAAATTTGAACTTTTATCTAATGAGTGGACTCACAACCATATATTAAATGATATGATGATTTCAATTCAAGAATTTAGTGATGCACGCAAAAAATTAGAAGCTATTGGTCTTTTAAAAACATACGTAAAAAAAGGAAATATTAATAATTATGTATATGAGTTATATTCTCCTTTAAGTGCGAGTGAATTTATAAATAATCCAGTATTATCTACCGCACTTTATAATACAATAGGCAAATTAGAATATGAAAAATTGATTAATTATTTTAAAATACCTAAGTTAAATTTAAGAGAATATGAAAATATAACTAGTAGGTTTTCAGATGTATTTACTTTTTCTTCAATTCCTATTAATGATTCTATTATATATGATTTGAAAAAATCGAGACATCGTACTTTAGAAATACTATCTAAAATAGATTTAAATACGATTATTAGTTTAGTGCCAGAGGAGTTATTAAATCATACTCTCACACGAGATATGAAAGATTATATTTATAAGATTGCTTCTATATATGATTATGATAATGATGTAATGGTTGAATTAATTCGTAATAGTTTAACTGATAGTAAAAAAATAGATAAAAAACTACTTCGTAGTAATGCAGAAAAATATTATAGTTTTGATCATTTAGGTAAATTACCTAGTTTGATATATAAAACACAACCGGAATATTTAAAAAAGAAAACAAAAGATATGTCAAATCGATCAAAAATGATTTATTTATTTGAATCAACTTCACCATATGATTTTATTAGAAGTAAGTATAAAAATAGTAATCCAACAAGTAATGATTTAAAAATAGTTAGTTATTTATTAATAGATATGAATTTAAAACCTGGTGTGGTTAATGTATTGGTTGATTATGTGTTGAAAATCAATAACAATAAATTAACTAAAGCTTATGTTGAAGTTATTGCTGGACAGTGGAGTAAAAGTAATATTGAAACGGTAGAAGATGCGATGAATTTAGCAGAAAATGAATACAAAAAAAGAAATAATAAAAAACGTGTTAATAAAACAACAACTAAGGAAGTTAAGAAACCAAATTGGTTGAATCAAGCAATTGAAGAAGAGATGGCAACAGATGAAGAATTAAAAGCACTAGAAAGTAGATTAAATAGGTGATGTATGCAAAGATTAATGGATAGTATTGAAGGTAGTAATGTTAAGGCTTTAAAAGAGGAATATAATAAAGCATTAAAAGATGAAGTTTTTAAGAAAATTGTTAAAAAGTTAAAACTAAATGATGAATATTTAATGGATTATACTTCACTTTTAGAAGAGTCTACTGAGGAGTTTAAACATTGTTCTAATTGTAAAAATATAATGGAATGTAAAAACAAGATGGAAGGTTTTGCTTATTTACCAAAAGTAGTAGAAGGCGTTTTAGAGTTTGAATATAAACCTTGTCGATATAAAAAGAAACTATTAGTTAGTAATCAATATAAAAAGAATATTAAAAATATAGAAGTACCTCCAGTAATTAGTGAGGCTAGTATCAGTAATATATATAAAACTGATAAAAAAAGATATGAAGTTATTAATTGGTTATTAGATTTTATTGATAATTATCAAAAGGGAGATAAAGGATTATATCTACACGGTAATTTTGGATGTGGTAAAACATATTTAGTTTCTGCTACATTTAATGAATTAGCTAAGATGGGGTATAAAACATCAATAGTTTTTTATCCTGAATTTGTTAGACAAGCTTTTTATGAAGATTTTAAATATAATTTTGATTTAATTAAAAAAGTTGATTTTTTACTTATTGATGATATTGGTGCGGAAAATTTAACAGCATATAATCGTGATGAAATATTGTGCCCATTACTTCAATATCGTATGGATAATCAGTTAGCTACATTTTTTACTTCTAATTTAACTATTGATGAATTGAGAAGCCATTTAGCTTTTAGTAAAAAAGGTGTAGATGAAGTTAAAGCAGGAAGAATAATATCTCGTATAGAACAATTAACTACTGATTTAGAATTAATAAGTAAAAATTTGAGAAAATAGGTGAATATATATGGATAATAAATTTCAATTAACGAGAGAACAAAATGTATTTGTAGCAAAAAGAAATATAGTTGATTATATTTGGAAAAGTGCGAATCTAGAAGGAATTGGTGTAACTTATCCTGAAACGCAAACAATATATGATGGTGGTGTTGTAAATGGATTAACTGTTGATAATATTATTGCTATAAATAATTTAAAATATGCTTGGGAGTTTATTCTTGAAAATGAGGATATAGATTATGATTATAAATCATTATGTCATCTTCACAAGTTAACTTGTGATAAATTAGTTTTAGAACAAAATTTAGGAAAATTACGAACTGCTCCAGTAAATATTGGTGGAACTTCTTGGAAACCACAGTTTCCTATTGAAAGTCAAATTAAAGAAGAATTGGAACAATTACTTAAGCAAAATGATAAATCTAAGACTGAAATAGCTATTGAAATTATGCTATGGATTATGCGAAGGCAAATGTTTATAGATGGTAATAAAAGAGTTGGTATGTTATTTGCTAATAAAATAATGATTGATAATGGTTGTGGTATTATTACTATATCTCAAGAAAATCAAAAAATATTTTTTGAAAAATTAATTAAGTTTTATGAAACAGGAGATAATACGGATTTAAAAAAGTGGATTTATAATACTAGTATAGATGGTATCAATTTAAATTAAATAGGGAAATAACTTTAGAAAGCATTTGATATTTGTCAAAGAATCAAGTATAATATTGATTCAGGAGTGTTTATGTTAGAAAAATATGAATATAATAGTTCACAAATATAAAAAAATATAGTAAAATATATGTAAAGACGTTGATTAAGACAAGATTATTAGGAAGTGTTTTAAAGTGAGTTAGGGATAGTGTGAACCTAATAAATAACCTTAATAGTTACTACTTATGAGTTGCTTTCGAAAGAAAAGCCGGTTAAAACCGTTATAAAATTAAGTTACAAGGTAGGATGGTACCGCGTATATACGCTCCTTAAATTTAAGGAGTTTTTTTCATTTTAGAAAGGGTGATAATATGATAAATATAAAAGAAAATGAAAAATTAAATACTTTAAATCATAGTTGTGCGCATTTACTCGCACATGCTATAAAGCATTTATATCCTAATGCTAAATTTTGGGTTGGACCAGTTATTGAAGAAGGTTTTTATTATGATATTGATTTAGGAGATATTAAAATATCTGAAGAAGATTTACCTAAAATAGAAAAAGAAATGAAGAAAATTTCTAAAGGTAATAAGAGAATTACTCGTTTAGAATTAAGTAAACAAGAAGCTTTAGATATGTTTAAAGATGATCCGTATAAAATAGATTTAATAAGTCGTATGGATGAAAATGATACAGTAATTTCAGCATATAAACAGGATGATTTTATTGATTTATGTCGTGGACCACATATGGAAACTACTAAATCAATGAAGTATTTTAAACTACTAAAAGTGTCTGGTGCGTATTGGAAGGGTGATTCATCTAATCAAATGCTTCAAAGAGTATATGGTATATGTTTTGAAAATGAAGAAGATTTAAAATCTTATTTAGATGAATTAGAAGAAGCTAAACTAAGGGATCATAGAAAATTAGGTAAAGAATTAGGTATTTTCATGACTAATGATTTAGTAGGTAAAGGGTTGCCTATGTATTTACCGAATGGATATATTATTTGGCATTTACTTGAAGAATATATAAAAGAAAAAGAATATAAATTAGATTATAAACATGTTCTCACACCACCAATTGGTAATGTAGAATTATATAAAACATCAGGACATTGGGACCATTATAAAGACGATATGTTTCCTAAAATGAAAGTAGATGATGAAGAGTTTGTTTTAAGACCAATGAACT
>CACZQD010000098.1 GCA_902783215.1 uncultured Erysipelotrichaceae bacterium | reverse complement strand
TCTAATATCGTTGGAAAAAGTTCACGACACAAATGCATCATACGTTCTCCATATTTTTTCTTTATTTGTTTTAATTCTTGATTCATAAAACCACCTACATTTAATTAACTTAATTTATATTGAAAGTCTTTATTAGTCAAAGACATAAAATCTAATTTTTCCATAAAATCATCTGAATACTTTTCTATTTTAGGTATAAATAACTTTTTTAGTTTAAAATTACTACGTAAAAAATAGTATTCAACTTTTTGTAAACTTGGTAAATAAATCTGTTCTAAACCTACATTTTCTCTTAAAAATGATTCACCTACTTTTTTTAAATTAGGAGCATAAAGATAATTTAATATTTGATTTGACATTAAAAAGTCATGACCAATGCTTTTAATTCGTGGTAAAAATAAAGATGATAAATTTTCATTACTTGACATAAAACTACTTCCAATTTGTTCTACCAAAGGCATATATATAGCATTTATAATTGTATTATTATCAATAAAATAAGCACCAATTTTTCTTACAAAAGGCATAGAAAGACAATTTAATTGTTCATTCATATATAGAAAATTATCTCCAATTTGTTTTACTTTAGAACAGTTAATTTGCTTTAATGATTTATTATTTGATAAAAAGTTATTGCCAATTCTTAAAACATTTGGTATATCTAGTTCACTAATATCTGCATTTTGGAGACAATAATCACAAATTTGTTCTACGTTATGTACATCAATATATTTTAAACTTTGAGCAGCATATAAAAACAGCGTTGACATTAATGTTAAACTAGGAAAATAAGCATTTATTATATTATCATTTGAACGTAAAAAGCTATGTCCAACCGTTTTTAATTTTGGCATACTAAGATATGATATCTTATTGTTTAAGCCTAAAAATATATCACCAATTTGAATAACATCAGGTAAATGAATACTAGAAAGCTTTTCATTCTCACTTAGAAACTGATCACCAATTTCAATAACATTAGGTATAGATATGTATTCTAAAGCATGATTTAAGTGCAAAAATCTATCATGAATAATTCTTACTTTTTCCATTTGTAATGTTTTTAATTTTTTATTTTTTTTCAAAAAATCGCACATTATTTTAGTAACATTAGGTAGACAAATATGACTTAAATCACTGTTTGATTCTAGGCAGTGGCTTCCAATAACTTGAACATTATCTAAATGTATCTCTTTCAAATGCTTATTTTTGTACATAAAATTGTATCTTAAATTTTTAACATTAGGATTATTATAGCTAATAATATTATGATATTTATCAATATCAATGTAGACATTATCTGCATTTACAAATGACACAATTAATCTTTTATTATCTTTATCAAGCTTTTTTATTTCTAATTTATCATAGTTTTGTAAATCATCGATGAAGCAGTCATCTAATGTATAATCATATAGTGAGAAACATTTAGATGGAATTTTATCATTATTACTATTTTGTAAATTCAAAATAAAATAATCCATTAATATATATTTTTCTTTATCGATATAATCTTTAATAACTTTTCTATGATCAATTATAATGTTATCTGGACAATAATATATATCATTTATTTCAAGATTATACTTATAAAGTTTACCATCATTTGCTTTAACATAATCTAATCCTAAATTAACTTGTCCTTCTTGATTAATATTTAAATGATAAAATCTTTCAAAACTGTCGGTTAATCCAAAAATAATATTTTCTAAGTTGTTGTGAAAAGTTGCATCGGGATTATGAACTGTATGGTTATAACGATTTTTTATTGAAAGAGTATTGACATCTCCTTTAGAAAATTGAATACTAATCACACTTGTACCATATTCATCTTCTCTTTCTGGAGTTTTAAAATCTTTTCTTTTTATCTCGTCAATATTTTTCTTAACAGCAAAAAATACATGGCAATAATCTAAACGATTTTGTTTAAAAGTACAGAGCTTTTCTCCTTCAGCATAATACTTTTTAAATTTCATTATTTCATCATTTGTTTTACACTCGTATAATGTATATCCAGCTTCATCCATTAATTCAAAGGGCGATTTACTACTTACTTTAAATTCATAATTGTTATCATATTGAAAATAAATAAAGTTTTTAAATGATGATACTGCATTCTTTTCCATAATATCGTCATATAGATATTTAGGTAGTCCAAAATTAGCATCTAATATTTCCAGTAATCTCCCTTCTTTTTCTAAGATAGTTGGAAATAGCTCACGGCATA